>JAGLEW010000166.1 GCA_023144875.1 Methylococcales bacterium | reverse complement strand
CGAATATGCTTGGCGGAGTGACAGCCCAAACAATAATCGACATAATTTTTAGCACCACGCTGTAAAGAGTCTGTGTCCGAAAGATCAACATGAGCGCTTTGTAATTCGATGGCGCCACTGGCAAACAGATTAAAAGACAAGAAGAGTAAACTAATAGAGAGTATTTTTTTCATGTTTAATCCAAGCTGGCTTTTATTTTTTTCAAGAATCGAATTAATACCGAGCCCATTCCAGCGGGGTTAGGTCTTAATTTAACCACTGTGTCGCCCTTAGCATTTGTCATCGATTTTTTAACCGTCATTTCGCCAAGCGTTTCCATCATTGCAGGGATTCTCTCCTCAATGGATGGTTGTTCTGTGACCCTCGTCGGCTCTGGTTTGGCTTTCTCCCAACGCGTATAAATAGGCATTAATAAGAAAAAAGCAAAATACATTACGGTAAAAATACGAGTGACGATAATTGCCCCAGAAGTCGCAGGCTGTGTGCCTAAATAGCCTAAGGCTAAAAAGCTAATCACGAATAAAAATAAGGCTTTTTTATAAATCCCACCGCGATAGCGAATTGATTTCACAGGGCTTCGATCTAACCAAGGTAATAAAAATAACACAAAGATAGAGCCGCCCATTGCGATAACCCCTGCAAATTTATCAGGAACTGCGCGTAAAATGGCGTAATAAGGCGTGAAATACCAAACAGGGGCAATATGCTCTGGGGTTTTTAATGGGTCGGCAGGCACAAAGTTATCATGCTCTAAGAAATAACCGCCCATATCAGGCATGTAAAAAATCACCGTCGCAAAGAAGAATAAAAACACCCCTACGCCGACAATATCTTTCACCGAATAATACGGATGAAAAGGAATACCGTCTAAAGGAATGCCTTGCGCGTCTTTGGTTTTTTTAATTTCAACGCCATCAGGGTTATTTGATCCCACTTCATGCAATGCCACAATGTGCATAAAAACAAGAAATAAAATCACTAACGGTACCGCAATCACATGAAAGGCGAAAAAGCGATTTAGCGTTGCATCGGCGATCACAAAATCACCCCGAATCCACAATGATAAATCATCCCCAATCACAGGAATGGCACTAAAAAGGGAGATAATAACCTGTGCGCCCCAATAAGACATTTGTCCCCACGGTAATAAATACCCTGTGAACGCTTCTGCCATGAGTGCAAAGAAGATTAACATCCCGAAAATCCAAATTAATTCACGCGGTTTTTTAAACGAGCCATACATAATGCCACGAAACATATGTAAATAAACCACGATAAAAAAAGCCGAAGCGCCTGTTGAGTGCATGTAGCGAATCAACCAGCCCCAAGGGACATCCCGCATAATATATTCAACCGAATCAAACGCCAATTTAGCATCGGGCTTGTAATTCATGGTTAAGAAAATACCTGTCGCGATTTGGTTAACTAACACTAATAGTGCTAATGAACCAAAAAAGTACCAAAAATTAAAGTTCTTAGGCGCATAATATTGCGCCATGTGCTGGTTCCATACCTTATCAACCGCTAAACGGTCTAATATCCAGTTACCGCACGCGGTTATATGCTTGTTCATGCGCTTTCCTCCGCAGTATCTTCACCGATAATAATTTGAGTTTCGGTGATATAACGATAGGGTGGGACATCTAAATTGGTCGGGGCGGGTACGCTTTTATAAACCCGTCCGGCAAGATCAAATTTTGAGCCATGACAAGGACAGAAAAATCCACCTTCCCAATCATCGCCTAAATCAGGGGGAGCTATTTCAGGTCGAAAGGTTGGCGAACAGCCCAAATGGGTGCATAAACCAACCGCAATAAAAATTTCGGGTTTGATTGAGCGGGTTGCATTTTTACTGATTTCAGGTTGGATTGATTCGTTGGAAGACGCATCTTGCAACTGTGAATCCATTCCTTCTAAAATTTTTAACATCCGTGGTGGACGATTTAAAATCCACACGGGTTTTCCACGCCATGCAACTCGTAAGAGTTGTCCTGATTCAAGCTTGCTAATATCAACTTCTACTGGTGCGCCTGCGGCCATAGCTTTACTGCTGGGCTGCATTTGCGAGAGAAAAGGGACGGCAAGATAACCTGTTCCAACTGCACCTACCACTGTTAAAGCGGAGGTTAGAAACTGGCGTTTTGACGTATCGACGCCTTCATTATTCATCTGCAACACTCCTAAAGGTTTAAGGAAATCTTCTAATTGTTATAGAGTCGGGGCTCAATATACCTTACCCTTTCATGTCATTAAAAGGGTTATCATTATATTTATTGAGTAAAAATAATTTCTAAGCAAAAAAGAGTCCAAAACGAGAGAACTCTCAAGCTTTATTGTACCCTAATCCTTGTTTTCAATTTATTTTAAAAAACGACCTTTGGCATCTTTTCGGATATGACCTGAAAAAATTAACACCGCTTCAATAAAACCCCACATAAGTCCATAACCTTGGGTTGCCAATGTAAAAAGTATCTGCATAATGCCGATGGTATAAAAGCCTAAATAAAACCGATGAAACCCAAGCAAGCCAAAAACAATGCCTAATGTCCCCGCAATCCAACGTCGTTTAACAGGGCGCTCATCCATCACAAATTCGCCTTTCACCCCAACTTCACTGACTTCGCCCTCTTTTTCTAAAAAATCGACATCATCCCCGACTTTTGGGGGCGTTTCGGAAGTCCAACTATCAATATAAAATTCAAAAAATTTATCATCGACCTTAATCACGCCCGTTTGTAGGTCTTTATCGTAGCTTTCTATCTGTCCTAACATACCCTTTATCCTATTAATTATTTTTGTTATTAATATCTGCTTGCTCAAATGTTGCCATTTCATTGTGTAGTTTACACGCCATTTTCAACAAAGGCACGGCAACCAGCGCACCACTGCCCTCTCCTAAGCGCATGGACAGATTCAATAAGGGTGTAGCGTTTAACGCCGTTAAAATAAGCTGATGCCCCTTTTCTTGGGATTGATGCCCATAAAAAAACCACGGGGTCACTTGTGGATTGAGTCGTGCGGCAATTAAAGCGGCGGTGGTGGCAATAAAACCATCCACTAATATAGGTAGTTGATTTTGAGCGGCAAACAGATAAGCACCCACTAAAGCGGCAATTTCAAATCCGCCTAAATGCTGAAGAATAGACAACGGCGTGGTTAAATGTGCTTGATGCTTAGTTAAGGCTTGATCGACAATGGCAATTTTATGCGCAATGGTTTGTGAATTTATCCCCGTCCCCGCCCCAACTAATTTACTCGACGGTTGTTGTAATAGACTGCAAGAAATGGCGGCGGCACTGGTGGTATTAGCAATCCCCATTTCTCCGCCAATAAATAACTGGGTATTTTTTGATAAGGCACGTTCAATGGCGTGCTTACCTGCGTTGAGTGCATGATTGAGTTGGACTTCCGTCATTGCAGGTGCTTGTAAAAAATTAGCCGTGCCGTGGGTTAATTTTTCAATACGAACCATTGGTAGGGATAAATCTTGCATTAAACCGACATCAATGACTTCAAAATCAGCCTGCATAAATCGAGATAAAACATTCACCGCCGCGCCCCCTGCGGAAAAATTCTTCACCATTTCAACACTTACACTTTGAGGAAATGCGGAGACATTGTCATTGGCAATACCGTGGTCACTGGCAAAAATACTCACAAAAATACGATCTACAGAGGGGGTGAGGCTTTGTTGCATGGCGGCTAAACGAATGGCGACCAATTCTAAATCCCCTAATGCGCCTTTAGGTTTTGTGAGTTGGCTTTGTTTGACCCCAGCGGCTTGTTGGTAATCAATATCAGGGGCAATAATACGATCAAAGAGCCACTCCATCATTTTAATACCTGCGGTAAGCCTGCGGTCACCAGTACCACTTGATCGCAGCGCTGGGCTAATTGTTGATGCAATAATCCTGCTTCATCCACAAAGCGTCTGGACATTGCATTCATAGGAATAATGCCGCCCCCCACTTCATTTGAGACAAAAATTACTTCACCCTCTAAGGCTTTTATAAGGTCTAGTAATGCGGTGGTTTGTTGTTTAAAGAGGGTTTCTTGCAATTCGCCTTGCTGATTAAATAAAATATTACTCAACCATAAGGTCAGGCAGTCCACTACAATACAAACCTCTTCCTGCGCTGTTTTTTGTAAAATTTTCGCTAAATATAATGACTCTTCGAGGGTTGTCCAATGTTTTGGGCGACGCTGTTGATGCAAAATAATACGATGGCGCATTTCATCATCGCCTGCATACGCGGTTGCAATATAAAAACATTTTTTTCCAGAATCAACCGCCAACTGTTCAGCATAATAACTTTTCCCTGAACGAGCGCCGCCTAAGATTAATTGAACCATATATTTTCCAAAAAAAACCGCTAACAGCAGATAATAATTATCCAGCCATAGTAGCGGTTTCTTAGGAAGAACGCCTTACCTTTTTTTAAAGATAAGGCCAATGTGACCGATTGTCGTTAGATAGCCGCGACTTCAGTCGCTAGACCCTCAATATCCCCAATTAATTTTAAGTTCGTATTTACATCCGTAATAGTACCTGATTGAAACCCTGGAGTATCTTGATCGTATTCAAAAATATCCTTATTTGAAACGCCAGTATCACGATCATCAAATTCACCCCATCTTTTTGGTGCGAGAAAAAACATTTTTGCATCAAATTCAGGGTTAACGCCCCCTTTCCAATCACTCGCTTCCGTATTATTACCCACATACAAATGACCTTTTGCACTATTATATCCAATGGTTGCATTCGCATCTGTAATTAATGCTGCGGTATCGCCCCCACCATTATTATCATCTTTTTGCTCGATAGTTTTAACAGGATTATGATGCTCTTCAAAAACAAAACTAATTTTGTCGCCAACACCGCCTACGTTTGATAAATTAGT
>JAGLEW010000165.1 GCA_023144875.1 Methylococcales bacterium | reverse complement strand
TGCGCTGGCAACGGTTTAAATTTGAAAAACATCAACGGCAATATTTAATAACTCGTGCTTTAGTGCGGACAACGCTCTCAAAATATACTCACATTCAGGCGCAAGAGTGGCAATTTTCAAAAAATAAATATGGAAAACCCGCTATTTTTCCCGCTCAAAATTTATATTTTAATTTGTCGCACACGGAAAACTTAATTGTTTGCGCCGTTACTCGCCAAGCGGCAATAGGGGTTGATGTTGAAACCCTCACGCATAAATCCAGTATTATGGAGATTGCTCAGCGTTTTTTTTCACCTCAAGAGATTAAAGCGTTATCAAATGAAACAAAATTCAAGCAAAAACAGCGATTTTTTCAGTATTGGACGTTAAAAGAAGCGTATATTAAAGCCAAAGGCATGGGGTTGGCATTACCTTTAGCACAGTTTTCATTTGCTATTGATGATGAGAAAAAAAAACTAACCCTGTCTTTTGAGCCTGCCTTAACCGATAATTCTACAAATTGGTGTTGTTGGTTATTTGATATTGGCGTACCTTATTATTTGAGTTTATGCGTGTATAATCCTCAGTCAATTCAATATCAAGTAATCCAAAACGCCGTGATTCCATTACAAGAGGCAATGAATTTTGATTATACCTTGCTGGCAAAAACTTAATGTAAGCCTTATTATTTTAGGTTCGCTAGGAATTTCATTGATTGCCAATGCCAACCCTTTAGATGATTTAAACGCTTTTCGAGGGCATTATCAAAAAATTTTCCCCTCATTATCATTAAATGATTATGCCGATGGACTTTATGCCATTGATCCTATTTCACGAGCATCATGGGTAGAAATAGAAAAATTCCCCCCTTACGAATTTGCAATTGATGCGGGAAAAAAATTATTTGAAACTCCTTTTAAGAATGGAAAATTTTACCGAGATTGTTTTAATAATAAAGGCATTGCTGTTGCACAAAATTACCCAAAATGGGATGCTATTAATCATAAAGTAATCACCTTAGCCAGTGCTATTAATGAGTGTCGAATAAAATATCACCAACAGCCTCTAGCTTATGAGAAAGGGGAAATTAGCCAGTTATTAGCCTATATGGCATCTACATCGCGTGGGTTAAAAATTAATATAAGCATTTCAATGACGGATTCAAAAGCGTTAGCGGCTTATGAGCAAGGCAAACGTTATTTTTATCAACGCCGTGGGCAATTAAATTTTTCATGCGCGGTTTGTCATATTGATAATGTCGGAAAACGTATTCGTGCGGATATATTAAGCCCCGCCTTAGGGCATACCAGTCATTGGCCGAGCTATCGTTTTAAATGGGGTGAAATGGGAACGCTTCATCGGCGTTTTATTGGCTGTCATCAACAAATTCGTGCCAAACTCCCTAAAGCACAATCAGAAAAATTGCGTAATTTAGAATATTTTTTAACTTTTATGGGGAATGGAATTCCTCTTAATGCACCTAGTACTCGAAGATGATAAAAAAACAAGCCAGTTGTGATGATATTTATGAAGAAGGGTTAATAACAGTCGATCAAGCGTTGACAGCAATTTTAAAATCCGTCCCTGTGATCGAAGGAATTGAACAGCGTCCCATCGAAAAAACCTGCCACCGATGTTTAGCGGAAAACATCACCGCTGATTTTAATGTGCCTGCGTATAATAATTCGGCAGTCGATGGGTATGCCATTTTAGATGAAGACCTGTCTAAGCCTAAACCGATAAAACTTAAAATAATGGGACATGTTTTTGCAGGAAAGCCCTATCAAAGTACTATTAATAAAGGACAATGTTTACGAATTATGACAGGTGCCGCCTTACCATTGGGCATGAAAACCGTGTTAATGCAGGAGCATGTGGCCATTGAAGGTGATTGCATTCTTTTGGGAAATGGTCATCATTTAGGACAAAATGTACGTTTAATAGGCGAAGACATAAAAAAAGATGAGGTTATTTTACGCGCAGGAAAAGTTTTAACGCCACCTGATATTGGGTTATTAGCCTCATTAGGGATTGCCGAAATTAAAGTAAAGCGAAAATTACGCATTGCCATAGCCTCAAGTGGTGATGAAGTCTTTGCCTTAGGTGAAAAACGGGCATCTTCTGGGCTTTATGACAGCAATCGTTATAGCTTATTAGCGGCATTAGACCGCTCCGATATTGAAGTGATGGATTTAGGTATTTTAGGCGATGATCCTGCGCATTTATTAACCACTTTTCAACAAGCGGCAGCCACAGCCGATATTATTATTTCCACAGGCGGCGTCTCCGTAGGTGATGCAGATTACACCAAATTAGCATTACAAAACACAGGACACGTTAATTTTTGGAAAGTTGCAATTAAACCAGGTCGACCATTGGCTTTTGGTAAAATTAATGACCGTATTTTTTTTGGGTTACCAGGAAACCCTGTCGCTGTTATGGTCACGTTTTACCAATTTGTATTACCCGCCATTGAGCGAATGCTAGGCATAACGCATAAATTAATTGTGCCAACATTTAAAGCCCGTACATTAGAACCTATACGCAAAAGAATCGGTCGCTCCGAAGTTCAACGCGGAATTTTAAGCCAAGACAATCAAGGTGATTGGACCGTAAAAACCACAGGAAAACAAGGTTCGGGAATTTTACAGTCCATGAGTTTAGCCAATGCCTTTATTTTACTTGAGCATAATCAAGGTGATATTAAAACAGGAAATGAAGTAACCGTTCAACCCTTTGCAGGCTTATTTTAAGGATAAAGCGCGACTGTTTCTAGCCCTAAGCTTTCAGAAAAACCATGATTTATATTAAGAATTTGAACGGCTTGCCCTGCCGCCCCTTTCACTAAATTATCAATCACCGATAAAATAACCAGCGTATCTTTGCCTTGTGGTTTAAATAGCCCTATTTGGCAAAAATTACTGCCACGAACATTTCGGGTGTTTGGCTCTACCCCTAAATTCAATACTTTCACAAAGGCTTCATGTTGATATCTTGTTCGGTATAAGGCATGAATATCGACTAGATTCGCCGTTGTTTTGGTATAAACAGTGGCATAAATCCCCCGAATCATCGGAATTAAATGCGGAGTAAACGTTAAACCAATTTCATCCGCGGATACCTTATTTTTTCCTGAGGCCATAGAAGCTAAACCTTGTTTTATTTCAGGTAAATGTCGATGCCCTTCCACACCATACGCTTTAACACTTTCGCCTATTTCACTCATAATCATTGGAACAGTCCCTCGACGACCACCACCACTAACACCTGATTTTACATCCGCAATAATCGTATTAAGCTCAATGAGCCCTGCTTCCATTAATGGCATCAACCCTAATTGTACAGCAGTTGGATAACACCCTGCGCAGGCGATTAAAGAGGCGGTTTTAATTTGCTCCCGATTCATTTCAGGCAAACCATAAACGCTATCCTTAATTAAATCAGGACAGGCATGATCCATTCCATACCATTTCTCCCATACTGCTACCTCTTTCAATCGAAAATCAGCGGATAAATCAATGATTTTAATATGATGTTGCAGTAACTGTTCTGCCATCGTCATAGCAATACCATTGGGTGTAGCAAAAAAGACCACATCACATTTTTTCAGCGAATCAAATGTTGGTACAGTAAACTTTAAATGATATAAATCGCGTAAATTTGGATAAATATCGTTAAGATTTTTACCCGCATCTACCCGAGATGTTACTACAGTGACAGCCACTTCAGGATGCAAAGCCAATATGCGCAACAACTCAATCCCTGTATAACCTGTTCCACCCACAATACCCACTTTAATCATGCATTTTCTCCTACCTTTATAGAACGCTGAAATAAATAATAATCTGCCGACTGCGCCAATGAACGCCAATCATTCGTAATTTATTATGACTAAAATTGTAGCATGTCCCCATCATGAAATAATACTTCTAGGACTTTTAAACCTGATTATTCATATTAGGCTCTTCATCAAGTAATTTTTTAAAAATTTCAACTTCATGTTGTTCGTAAATAACGGGGCGACCTGAGCGTGGTAAATCTGCTAATCCATCGACACCATTGGCTTCAAATCGGTTTATCCAAAGGCTAACGGTATATTGATTAACATT
>JAGLEW010000164.1 GCA_023144875.1 Methylococcales bacterium | reverse complement strand
ATTTCATCATCATCCACGGCAATTTCGAGGACTTTATCAACAGTTACATTGAGTGCCATTAACCCTTCGGCTTGAGCAATAGTGCGAGGAAAGCCATCTAATAAAAAGCCTTTTTCACAATCATTTTGGCTTATGCGTTCTTTAATTAAGCCTAGAATAATTTCATCGGAGACTAAGTCCCCTGTATCCATGACTTTTTTAGCTTCAATTCCTAATGGGGTTCCTGCACGGACGGCGGCACGAAGCATATCCCCTGTGGAAATTTGAGGAATGCCGTATTTTTTTGTGATGAACTGGGCTTGAGTGCCTTTGCCCGAACCAGGACTCCCTAAAAGAATAATTCGCATTAATGACTCCAAAAAAATAAGTGTAAATGCTATCGTCAAGCAAGCGCTTCAACAATAACTAAACCGCTCATTTTATCCTAAAAAGTTACAAAATAGATAAAAATGCTGAGTTTACTTATTTTTAGGGGAGCAAAGTAGGCTTATGTGAGGGTAATAAAACGAATAAAATTGGGATATTCTATAAGCTGAATTCACATACATTAATGGGGCTTTTACTTAGGGTAGGTTGTCCTGCATTGATTGTTTCACGCGGTAATAATTTTGGGTGATTGCTCGCACCACGGTTTTTAGTCGCATTAGTCGAAGGAATTACTTGCGTAGAATAGGCAAAGGAATTCAGTTTTGACGATGATTTCACGATGTAAATTTTTTCAGCATTTTTAGGAATTTCATATTGGCTCGGATTAAGATTGGCAATATGAAACAAGTGCCGTTTAAGGGACTTAATTTCTTCAAAATTTAAAGATTTACCCGTATTATTTTCAGTGGTTTGGACTTTAACGTAAAAATACGGTCGATCACGCTGGTTTTTTTTATCGTAAAAAAAAGTTAACCTATTCTGGTTTCGTTCGAGTGCTAAGCAGTTGTCAGCTTTTGCGATTGAAACGGTGAAAAAGGATAAAAAAAGTATTAAGGCATTGATTTTAGACATGGCGGCGGACTAAAAATAGATTTATAGGCAAAAGCATAACTGCCTGGGAATTGTGTGGTTAAAAAATCTCGAACTTCTAAAACTTTGAGCGAATCGGATACTGGAAAGCGCGCTTTTAAAAGCTGATAAATATCTTCAGCGGCAATCGGTGTTCTTTGCATCGCTATCATTAAAACCCGTTCTTCTTCATGGGTTTTATTAATTTCCTCTTCCATTGGCCAATACCACTCGAAAATCTCGTCGGCAAGAACGGTAATGGGTTCTTGCGTTTTAGTGTTTTGAGTAATAATCTTATACGCGGCTTTTTCACCTACGTCAATGAGAGCAATATAGTACAAAGCAGTCAATGGTGTTTTCATAGGCATGATTCGCCAAGCAATGCCCAGATTATACTGTTTGTTTTTATTAGCTAAAGTGGGTAAAAGTGCAACCGCCCCATCACGTTTCAGATCATAATATTGCACATCGGATTCATCGCGGTTAGTGCAGACCAAAAAAGGCTCATTTTTTGCTTTTCCGACTAATACATTAATTTTAATAGGGTAGCTTAGCCAGCTAACATAAAGTAAAAACCCTAATAAAACGATAAGCACAATCCCTGTACTTATCAATAAACCTTTATCCTGAGATAAAAAATGGCTTTTATCAGCGTGTAAAACTTTTGCCGCATCACTCAACCAACGAATGGGTTTAACTTGAATATTAAGCGCCGCTAAAGCTTTAACTTCGGGCAAATTACTCACAGGATAACGCTTACCATTGTGTAAATAATCGTACGGGGTAAAACAATATAAAAAACCTTGGGGTAACGTTTTTGATTGACGTTTTTCGACTAATAATTGCAGTTTTTGTGGAATACCATGAACCGTATCCACCGCAACATCATAATCTTTTTGAGTATCATTACTGAGCTTTCCTGTCGCCAGCGTGCATCTTATTGGGCTTCTACTGGCGTTCATTAACAAGGCAATTGCCAAGCCTAACTGCATACTTTCGCCTTCGCACTCTAAAATATTAACACAATGCAGGCGTTGATTATCCAACCAACTGTAGCGTTTTAAACGCTGATAAAACGCCCAAAAGGGTATTTTAAGACTTAATTTATGCACAGAATTAACCGCCTTTAAGCCTTCTTCGTATAAACCAAAAGGTCTGAGCGGCGAGACAACAAAATGCCAATCTTTATCCAGTGATTTTTTATCCCATTCACTTTGACCATCACAATAAATTTCTAATAATTGATTTGGTTGATCTGTAAGTTCCACCAATGGAATATAAACGGTGGCGCGTGACAAATTCATAGTTTATTCCATTAAGACATTGCGCAGGAATCAGCAGAAATACCCAAACAATCCAAAACCTGATAGGCATTAGCCACAGGTTTTAAAAAAATATTTAATTTAGTAAGATGTTCTATCAGAGAAACATCTACATCATGTAAAGACGTACTGGGAAAAAATAACGGAACTTTTTCTCGTTGTGCGCCTAATTTTAACGTCGATCTTAATTGAGCTTCTAAATAATCGCCACCGACAAGGGGTAATTGTAAACAATCATGCTGTATTGTACCAATTGCGATAATCTTTTGATAATTACAAAGCTTTTGTTGTATAAAAATACTTAAAATTAAGCCTAAATTAACAGAATTTAATGAATCTAAATTTAAAAAATGGTTTCCTATTTGCAAATGACTGGCAGGAATTTCTGAATAAGCCAGTGTTTTTAAAATTTTTTTAGTTTCTATGACCGATGAGGTTAAACCACTTTTGTGGATTGCTTGGAAATTAACCCCATAAAAATAAGCGGGTTCACTAATAATTTCCAAGAACACAACCTCGGACTCTCTTCCTAAGCTCATAATAGGAATCAATACCCTTTTACGCATGACTAATTACTCAATAAGCGCAATGACTGGGCGTAATAATGCTTGACGAACAATAGGGGTATTCTCCAAAGTATCATCAGTTCCCTCACCATCTTCATCCAAACGAATAACCGTAATTAAATCATCTTTACTATTATTGGCGGCAATACCAATAAAACGATGAGCATATCGACTACTGGCAAGATTTAATGCTTCAACTTTCAAGCGTAATTTATTATTAGCTAAGACTTGAAGGGTTAATCGAAATTGCTTATTGCAAGAAAGCAAAGACTTCTCAGGAAGCGCATCCTGTGTATCACGCGTATCCGCCGCTAGGCGTTGAATATCGGTTAAATAACGAAATTTAAGGGTAGGGAACGGTAAAATTTTATTGAGTTTTTGACCACGTTTAATCCAACCTAAAAGATTTTCATCGCTTAAACGCTTTGGTAAACCTGCTAAAAAATTATCTACTGTTTCTTCCGAAACGGGTCTCTCCTTGTCGACTAACATTAAGCGTTGATAAGCTTCTTGCCATACTTGTTGAGTGGTTAAAGTCATGGTTTCTATCTCCGTTGTGTGAGAGTTAATGCCCTCATTTTAAGGAACAAAAACACTCAAAGGGACATGTTTTTGCATTATAAGTTTTATTTTCTGAATAATTTTATCGACTAATTTTTCCTCCTCCATTTTTGAGTAAACCTCATCTGCGGCGACTAAGCGGCGAAATTGAAGATCATTAAAAAGCCCTTTATCACCATAAAGGGGACGTTGTAATATTAAAACTTGTTCAAAAAAATACGCAGTAAGCGGCGTAAAACTATCGGTATAATCTGTTAATAAATTTTTTAACGCGCTGTCCATTTCAGACGAACACTCTTCCTCGGCGGCTAAAGTATCGGCAAAACCATGACTATCCTTACCACTGTCCTCAAACGAATTAAACTCCGTTTTTAATAAAGTTGTCCCCACTTTACTTTGGCTAAACTCCATAAAATCATAAAACCCTGCCACTTTTGCCAGCTTATCTGGATTCTTAGTTTTACGTGCCTGTATATCCAAAAAAGCCTGCTGATACGCTAAATTTAATTCTTTTTGTTGCCCCATTTTCAGCAATTCATCGGTGGTTCTTTTCAACAACTTTAAATCACGTAACTTACCAATCGAAAGTTCGCCGCGCCATTCTTGAGGAGGCAACCCACACGACCGTAACAAGCCATAATTTTCATTTAATGAACTTAAAATACGCTCAATTAAAGGCACAAACCATGTTGATTGAGCGGTTATCTCTGGCTTTAAAGGCGATGGCATCACCTCAATCAAGTCAAACAACGAAATTTCTTCAATTAACTCAGCACTATTACGCCCTGAAACCAACTGAAAACAACCGTATTTTTTACGATAGGTTTCAGACACCGCACTAACATGCTCTAATTTTTTACATTGTTTTTTTGCAGTGGTCGCCGTTGCCTTAAAATAAGTATCGGTAACGGATGGTTCTGTATGGCGGCGTTTAATCTTCGTCCGTTGCCAACTATCATTTACATTATAACGGCAGAGCATTAACAACAACATGTGTAAATTTGACGGCAGCGACTTTTGTTTACTCACAATCGTTAAGCGTCGGCTTAAAATTTCCTCGGTATAATAAATACTTTCAATATGTAACTTTTCAATATGACCATTTGGCATGACATAATCAATTAACAAATCGCTGGATTTTTGGCTATAGTCTCTAAACAAAAGTTCGCGTCGATAAAACTTTTTATTTAAAGAAAGCATGAGCTTTACCGTTAATCTATCCTTGAGTGGGATGCGTTGCCCTAATAACTTGGGGTTACTTAAATAATCTGCCAAAATCCCCCCTAATTTTTTAGCAAAAATAGTAATAATACGAGGCGGTTTCCTAGACGCTTGCATCGCCATAAATGTCCTTGTTTCATAAGGTCTATTTTTTTCTTCAAGATGAAAAAGACCTTTTGTTAATGAGTAAATAAGATTCAGCTAATGAATCAGTGAAAGAAAAAACCAATCAGTTTGCTTTAGGTTATAAGATAGATAATAGAGCATTATTTAGCGGTACAATGTGAGCAGTTTCGTAAAAATTGAAATTTACCCAATCGAGAAAAGTCACACAATAATGACAAGCCAATGATAAGCCTACATTATGATTGAATCTGTATGAGAATAGTATAAGTCACGCGTTTGTGTCTGATAAAAAATGAAGCGGGTTTATAAGACAATGCTGGCATGAATCGCTGGCTGGGTTGTGATTAAAAAACGGGGAAAATATGATGGTTGAACTATTTATTACTTTTTTTGAATATTGTGCTGAAAACAAAGCAATGGCAGGTTTTTTAGGCTTTACCAGCTTATTAGGACTTGTTCTTGCGATTTACGCCCTTAAAAATGATT
>JAGLEW010000163.1 GCA_023144875.1 Methylococcales bacterium | reverse complement strand
CCTTTAGCGTATAGCGAGGAAGAGGGTGAGGTTTTCTTAGGACGATCTGTAACCCAGCATAAATCCGTTGCCGAAGAAACATCGCATAGTATTGATGAAGAAATTCGTCTTATTATTGATAATAATTATAAGCGTGCACAAGGTATTTTACTGGATAATGTTGATATATTACACTCAATGGCGGAGGCCTTGATGAAGTATGAGACGATTGATAAATACCAAATTGAAGATTTAATGAATCGCGAGCCCGTTCGAAAACCTCAAGGCTGGGATGATACGCCAACACCACCTAGTGATGGAGTTAAAGTGGAAAAAGAAACATCCACTTTGAAAAAAAAGAAAGTGCCAACAGGGGACACGGCTAACCAAGGCTAGTTGCGTATAATATTTTATTAAGGGAGGGTTTAAAAGCTCTCCCTTTTTTATGGATTTAACAAAAAAACTAACAGATAGGTTGATTATGTCAAAAAAATATTTTGGAACCGATGGTATACGTGGAAAGGTAGGGGAATACCCAATTACTGCTGATTTTTTATTAAAACTAGGTTGGGCGATTGGTCGAGTATTTGCAGAAGAAGGTAATGGTTTTGTCTTGGTGGGAAAAGATACGCGGATTTCAGGTTATATGTTTGAATCAGCTTTGCAGGCGGGGTTATCTGCTGCAGGCGTAGATACGCATTTATTAGGACCGATGCCAACCCCTGCAATTGCCTATTTAACCAGAACCTTGAGGGCCAGTGCGGGTATCGTAATTAGTGCTTCGCATAACCCTTATTATGATAATGGGATTAAAATATTTTCAACAGAAGGGACTAAGCTTCCTGATGAGCTTGAATATAAAATTGAAGAATACCTTGATAAATCGGTAACAACGGTTGAGTCGGCATTACTTGGAAAAGCAAAGCGAATTGAAGATGCGGCAGGGCGATATATAGAGTTCTGTAAATCGACAATTCCATCTACTTTAAGTCTTAGAGGGCTTAAAATTGTGGTTGACTGTGCAAATGGGGCGACTTATCACATTGCACCTCATGTTCTAGAAGAGTTGGGTGCGGAGGTTATTAAGGTTGCGGTGAAACCTGATGGCGTTAATATTAATGAAAATTGTGGCGCTACCAAGCCGCAATCGGTGATTAAAAAAGTACTTAAGCATAAAGCGGATCTAGGTATTACCTTGGATGGGGATGGTGATCGCCTAATTATGGTCGATCATAAAGGTGAAATTGTTGATGGCGATGAGTTGATTTTTATTATTGCAAAGTCACGATTAAGGCAGGGTACGCAGAAAGGGCCAGTTGTTGGTACGTTAATGTCTAATTTAGGCATGGAGCATGGTTTGGAAAAACTAGGCTTAGGGTTTGTGAGAGCAAATGTTGGTGACCGCTATGTGATTGAAAAATTAAAAGAGCATGGTGGTATGTTAGGGGGGGAAAGCTCGGGGCATATTATTTGCCTTGATCGAATTTCGACAGGCGATGGTATTGTGGCGGCTTTGCAGGTGTTAACTGAAATGCAACAAAGTGGCGATAGCTTACATAAGTTGAAGCAAGGAATGCAAAAATATCCACAAGTTTTGATTAACGTTAAAGTTGCACGAAAGGTGAATCCTTTGGAAATTCCAGCGATTCAAAAAGCGGTAACAATTGTAGAAGAGGCGTTAGGGCGAGAAGGGCGTGTGCTTTTAAGAGCATCAGGAACTGAACCATTAATCAGAGTGATGGTGGAAGGTTCGGATAAGGAAAAGGTCGCTAAACATGCTAAAGCATTAGCCGAAGAAGTGGAGAATTCAATTAGTGCTTGAATTACAAGGTATTAGGCTATATCATGTCTGGTTTGATTTTGTCTTGGAGTAAATAATGCGTCAGCCTCTAATTATGGGAAACTGGAAAATGAATGGTTCGCTTGAAAGTGCGCAATCGTTGTGTTCTGCAATTATGGAAGGATTGAATGCAGATGACATGGGGGTTGCGGTTTGTGCGCCTTATGTTTATTTATCTACTTTGCAAGTGTTAACCTCAAGTAGTACGCTATCTGTTGGTGCACAAAATGTGGCAGATCAGGCTTCTGGTGCTTATACAGGTGAAATTTCAGCAACGATGTTGAAAGAAATGGGTTGTGCTTATGCTTTAGTTGGGCATTCTGAACGCCGTAGTTATTATGGCGATACCGATGAGACCGTTGCAGATCGTTTTTGTGAAGCCCAAAAAGAAGGGATTATTCCAGTTCTGTGTATCGGTGAAACCTTAGCCGAACGAGAAGCAAATGAAACCTTTAATGTTGTAAATAGACAGCTTGATGCGGTGATTGAAAAGGCAGGTATTGGCGCGTTAGAAAATGCGGTAATTGCGTATGAGCCTGTTTGGGCTATTGGAACGGGTGTTACCGCTTCTGATGAGCAAGCGCAAGAGGTTCATAAAGCTATTCGGGCGCGTATTGCGGCAAAAAACACCGTAATTGCCGATAAAATTCAAATTTTATACGGGGGTAGCATGAAGCCAGCAAATGCAAAAGGTTTATTGGCAATGGCGGATATTGATGGTGGTTTGATTGGTGGTGCTTCTTTAGATGCAACGTCATTTTTAGAAATTTATCGTTCGATTTAAATGATTTTGGGTTTATGTATCAATTAATAATTATTATTCATGTATTGTTAGGATTAGGCGTGGTTGGCTTAATCTTAATGCAGCAAGGTAAAGGTGCGGATGCTGGCGCGGCTTTTTCAGGGGGCGGGGCAAGCTCTGTTTTTGGCGCGCAAGGGGCGGCTTCTTTTTTGTCACGGACGACAGCGGTTCTTGCGGCTTTATTCTTCACAACCAGTCTGGGCTTGGCAGTGCTAAGTGGCTATGAAAATAAGTCGGTTGACTTGATGGATAAACCCGATGTTATTCAACCTTTAGAAGACGTTCCTTTGGTTGGTGATCTAATGCCCAGTCTTGAAAGTACGCCTGTTATAACAGAGACACCTTCTGAAGCCGTGATTGCTGTTGATGCGGATAAAAAATCTCTTTCCAGCGATGTGGTCGTTGTTCCTGTGGACGCGGTGAAACCAGATATTAAGGCTTCTATTCCAGTGGATGCACCTGTAGAAGAAAGTGCGCCCGTAGCTTCTCCCGTGACACCTTGATGTATTTAGCCGATGTGGTGGAATTGGTA
>JAGLEW010000162.1 GCA_023144875.1 Methylococcales bacterium | reverse complement strand
ATTGAAAAACATCGAGTTTTACCGTTATTTAATCGTGGTGCTAAAAAACTTTTTATCGCAGTGTCTGACCCAGTTAATATTGCGGTTTTAAATGAAATTAAATTTAAAACGCGGCTAAATACCGAAGCAATATTAGTTGAGGAAAATAAATTATCCAGCGCTATTGAAAAAGTCATTGATGCCAATGATACGTCGATGGATAACTTAGATGAAGAGTTAGGTGATATTGAGCTGGTTGGTGATGAAACACAAGACAATGGTATTATCAGCGCAGATGAAGATGATGCCCCCATCGTCAAATTTGTTAACAGTGTTTTATTAGTGGCAATTAAACGCGAAGTCTCGGATTTGCATTTTGAACCCTATGAAAAAATTTTTAGAATTCGCTTTCGGGGTGATGGTATTTTATATGAATACGCCAGACCGCCACTTAACATCTCAACTCGATTAATCTCCAGAATCAAAGTCATGTCTAAAATGGACATCGCTGAAAAACGGGTACCCCAAGATGGGCGTATTAAAATGAGAGTTTCCAAAACTAAAAATATTGATTTTCGAGTTAATACTTGCCCCACTTTATTTGGTGAAAAAGTGGTGATGCGGATTTTAGATTCCAGTAATGCCCAAATTGGGATTGAAAAATTAGGCTTTGAACCCGAACAGCAAAAAATATTTACCGATGCGATTAACCGACCGTATGGCATGGTGTTAGTAACAGGCCCTACAGGGAGTGGAAAAACAGTTTCCTTGTACACAGGTTTAAATATGATTAACCGCGTCGGTACCAATATTTCCACCGCTGAAGATCCTGTTGAGATTACGGTGGATGGGATTAATCAGGTCAACGTAAACCCTAAAGCAGGCTTAACCTTTGCGGTTGCCCTGAAAGCATTTTTACGTCAAGATCCCGATATTATTATGGTAGGGGAAATCAGGGACTTAGAAACCGCTAGTATTTCCGTCAAAGCTGCACAAACAGGGCATTTAGTCTTATCAACATTGCATACCAACGATGCCCCACAAACCATTAACCGACTGATGCAAATGGGGATAGAGCCCTTTAATATTGTGTCAGCGGTTAACTTGGTGATGGCACAACGACTCGCACGACGGTTATGTGCAAGCTGTAAAGAGCCTGCGAATTTTTCAGACGAAATTTTATTAAAATATGGATTTAAAGCCGAGGAATTATCGCAATTTACGGTCTATAATCCCGTGGGCTGTGATCGTTGTAATCGGGGTTATAAAGGTCGGGTCGGAATTTATCAAGTGATGCCCGTTACCGAAAAAATTAAAAAACTCATCCTTGCGGGCGGGAATGCGATGGAGTTATCCGAACTCGCGCAAGCAGAAGGCATCAATGACCTACGTGCGTCAGGGTTGTTAAAAATTAAGCAAGGGATTACCACGCTGGAAGAAATTGACCGAATTACAGGAGAATAAATCATGGCAACGGATACAAACCCGATTGATTATGTTTATAAAGCCAAAGATAAAAAGGGCATTATCAGCAAAGGTGAAATTAGCGCGTTAAACGAAGTCGCTGCGCGTAAAGCGTTACGTACCCGTGGGGTTAAAATTATAACCCTGAAGAAAAAGCCCAAAGACCTATTTGGCCCTCGAAAACAAGCAATTGTCACTAAAGATATTTGTATTTTTGCGCGTCAATTAGCCACCATGCTTGAGGCGGGTGTCCCGCTTGTACAATCGTTTGATATTATTGGGAAAGGGCATGAGAATCCCAGCATGGCCGAGTTGATTTTAGGCATTAAAGACGATGTTGAAAGCGGTGATACTTTAGGGCAAGCACTGAAAAAACGACCGCTGTATTTTGATGATTTATTTTGTAATTTAGTGGAAGCAGGTGAACAAGCGGGGGTACTCGAAGGCTTGCTGGATAAAATTGCGACCTATAAAGAAAAATCAGAATCCATGCGGGCGAAGGTTAAAAAAGCCTTAACTTATCCGATGGCCGTTATTGTGGTGGCTTTTGTCGTCACTGTAATTTTGCTTATTTTTGTTGTTCCTGTTTTTGACGATGTGTTCCAGAGTTTTGGTGCCGAACTGCCTGCTTTTACCCAAATGGTGGTGGAAATGTCTGAATGGATGCAGGAAAATTGGTGGATCGTCATCGGGGTTTTAATTGCGGTGATAAAAACCTACAGTTTTGTCTTTAAACGTTCAGAAAAGTTTCGTAATTTTGTTGATCGCACCATGCTTAAAGTGCCAATTGTTGGGGTTATTATTGAAAAATCAGCGATTGCTCGTTTTGCACGAACGTTATCAACCATGTCTGCCGCAGGGGTTCCTTTAATTGAAGCGTTGGATTCAGTCGCAGGGGCATGTGGAAATATTGTCTTCTATGACGGCGTTAAATCCATGCAAGAGGAGGTGTCGACAGGACAATCATTGCAGGCCTCTATGCTTAATGCTAATATTTTTCCGCATATGGTGATTCAAATGGTCGCTATTGGTGAAGAATCAGGCTCAATTGATAGTATGCTGGATAAAGTGGCTGATTTTTTTGAGGAGGAAGTGGATAATTTAGTCGATAACTTAAGCAGTTTGATGGAGCCTATGATTATGGTGATATTAGGTACCTTAGTCGGCGGCTTGGTCGTTGCCATGTATTTACCTATTTTCCAAATGGGCGCGGCGGTTGGCTAAAACCAACCAATTAATTTAGGAACGCTTTAATGATGCAATTATGGTACGACTTTTCGCTGATATATCCTTATGCCTTTATTGGCGCGCTTACCTTATTAGGGTTGTTGGTAGGTAGTTTTTTAAATGTGGTCATTTATCGCCTCCCCATTATGATGAAACGCGAATGGCGACAAGAGTGTTTTGAATATTTAGCGCTTGAGGACAAAGATCCTCCTGAACATGAAACCTTCAATTTAACCCTGCCGCTCTCACATTGTCCAAGCTGTAAATCGGCGGTTAAACCGTATCAAAATATTCCCATTGTAAGCTACATTCTTTTAAAAGGACGATGTTGGCATTGCAGAAGTCCAATTGCACTGCGTTATCCACTCATCGAAGCATTAACAGGCGCATGCTCTGCGATTGTCGCCTTTCATTTTGGGTTTGGTCTTCAGTTAATCTTCGCGCTCTTATTAACATGGTGTTTAATTGCCTTAAGTTTTATTGACCTTGACACCCAATTATTACCCGATTCAATCACCATGCCGTTGCTATGGCTTGGGCTAGCCATTAATACCTATCCTGTTTTTTGTGAAACTGAATCTAGCATTTTTGGTGCAATCGCTGGTTATTTAAGCCTTTGGAGCGTTTATAAAGTCTTTAAACTGGTCACAGGTAAAGAAGGTATGGGGTATGGCGATTTTAAACTCTTGGGCTTATTTGGCGCATGGCTAGGCTGGCAATATCTGCCCATGATTGTTTTATTATCCTCCATCGTCGGGGCTATTTTTGGTTTATCCATGATTCTTTGCAAGCATCACAACCCCAATAAACCCATTCCATTTGGGCCATACCTTGCCGCGGCGGGTTGGTTGGCACTTATCTGGGGAGAAGATTTTAATCAACTATACTTAACCATTATAGGATTATAAGCCGTGTTAAAAATTGGACTCACAGGGGGAATAGGCTGTGGAAAATCAACGGTTAGCGCCTTGTTTGAGGTCTTGGGTGTTCCTGTGATTGATGCGGATGTCATCGCACGTGAATTAGTCTCAAATAACGTAGAAACCTTAAAGCAATTAGTCGAGACCTTTGGTACAAAAATTTTAAAAGTCGATAAACAGTTAGATAGAGCTAAATTAAGGGCGATTATTTTTTCAAACGCTCAAAAAAAAAACAATTAGAAACGTTGTTACACCCTTTAATTTATCAGCAAATTAAAACCGAACTTAAAATGTTAAACACACCTTATTGTATTGTTAGCATTCCATTATTAATTGAAACTCAGCACACCGATTTTATTGATAAAATACTGGTGATTGATTGCCCTGTTAGTCAACAAATAGCACGAGTTAAACAACGTGATACTGTCCCTGAAAGTCAAATTTTGTCGATCATTAACAGCCAAGTTTCACGCCCTCATAGATTGGCGGCGGCTGATGATATTATCGACAATACAAAAACCATCTTAGAACTTGCACCGCAGGTTAAAACGTTGCACAATTCATATCTTTTATTCAGCTCAACTCAACCTTAGGAAAAACTCTCTGTGGATACTCAAATCAACTACGAATTCCCACTTAATGAGCGTATTCGTGTTTTTATGCGCTTAGAACAACTCTTTATCGAACTAAAACATTTTTTAGAGAGCGAAACGGTTTTAGATAAACGGGTTGTCATGAAAACTTTGCTTGATATTTCCATGATTTTCAATCGAAATAATATTAAATCTGAATTATTTAAAGAATCCGAACGCTTATTAACGGTTTTAAATGTTGCCCCTAAAGATTTTAACAGCGACAATTTTAATGTTGAAGATTCAATAAAAAAACTTACCGATTTTAAAGACATGCTTCACAGCTATCATGAAAAAATTGGCGCAACACTGGCTAAAAACCACCTTTTTCAAAGTTTTGCTCAACGCAGTATGATTCCTGGTGGCACCTATTCCTTTGATTTACCCTCCTATCATTATTGGCTATTGCAAGCTGAAAAAACCCGCCTTGATGAATTACACGAATGGGTTAAACCCTTTTTAGACATGTACGATGCCATTGATTTAGTGCTTTCGTTAATCCGAATTAAAGGGGCTAAAAAACAAGAAATAGCCGAAAAAGGTTTTTTTCAATTAACCTTAAAAGATCAGGGTATTTGTCAATTATTACAGATTCAAGTGCCGCAAAACGCGCATTGTTTTGCAGAAATTAGCGGCGGTCGGCATCGCTTTACCGTTCGTTTTATGCAAGCGGCCTTAAAAGAAGAACGTCCAACACAAACTAAAAAAGATGTAGAGTTTGCATTAACTTGCTGTTATTTATAATTTTTTAACCATGCGGTGACCTCAGCATCACTGGGCATACGCCAGTCACCGCGCGGCGATAAAGAAACTGAGCCGACTTTAGGCCCATCAGGAACACAAGAACGTTTATATTGCTGAGAAAAAAACCGTTGATAAAATCGCTTTAACGTTGTTTTAAGGATTTTAGGCGAATAATGTTGAGAAAAACCCGCTTGCTGGGCTAAATATAAAATTTTCTCAGGTGAATCGCCTTTGCGTTGCATGTGATATAAAAAGAAGTCATGCAATTCATAGGCACCCACCGTCGCTTCTGTTAATTGTGTGATACCACCATCCTCTGCCAACGGTAATAACTCAGGTGAAATCGGGGTACTGGCAATGGAAAGTAACACCGCCTGTAACGTCCCTTTATATTGATAACGCGCCACATGTTCTACCATCCAACGCACCAAAGTTTTAGGAATACTACAATTCACATTGTACATGCTCATATGATCGGCATTATAAGTACACCAGCCCAATGCCATCTCACTCAAATCGCCCGTTCCCAGCACAAACCCATGCGACATTAATAAAAAAGTTCGTACCCGTGCTTGCACATTTTCAAACACCAAATCCCCTGCGGCTCGTTGTTCTGGTGTTAATGTGGCTAGCGCCTGTTTAAATTCCGCTAAAGAACACTCAGGGCTGATTTTATCAAAGGATTGATGGTGTTGGGTTTTAAAGGTATCAAGCACCAATTGACAAATATCTTCCTCATGAAAAGACATCCCCGTTTGTTGCATAAATCGATCTGCATTGGTTTTCGTTAAATTCGATGTCCCAAAGCCTGGCATCGTCAATCCATGCAAATGATGGCGGGGTATTTTTAACGCATCTAAGGTTTTTAACGCCACTAATGCGGCTAAGGTTGAATCCAAGCCTCCCGAAATACCGATCCAAATATGAGGGTTGTCACCTAATTGTTGCAAGCGTTGTTTTAAGCCTGCGACTTGAAGTTCAAAAATTTCAGCGCAACGGGCTTTTAACGTGGATTGTGTTTTAGGAACAAATGGCATGCCTGTCGGTTGGTGTAATAATTTCTCAATGGTTTTATTGGATAATTCAAACGCAATCATTCGGACAGGCATTGTCCCGTAACGCGCACCACAGTTGGCATAGGTGTTCATTTTATGACGTTGGTTTATTAAGTTTTTAACATCAATATCAGCACTGACAAAATCACATGAATTATCCTTCAAGGTACGTGTTTGCGCCAATAAATGCCCATTATCTGCAATGGCTAAATGCCCTCCAAAGACTAAATCGGTACTGGATTCACCCACCCCTGCACTGGCATAGGCACAGGCTGAAATATGCCGAGCCGATTGTCCTTTCACCAATGTATCAACACGGTATTGCGCTTTTCCGATTAAATCATTACTAGCGGATAAATTACACTGAATCGTTGCCCCTGCTAAGGCTTGAAACGCCGAGGGTGAAATGGGCATCCAGTCATCTTCACAAACCACCCCACTGACCTTGATAGGAAAAGCGCCCTCATGATTAAACAGTAAATCAATACCAAACGGAATTTTATTGCCAGCAATCGTTATTGTTTTCGGTTCTTGACCATTGCCCGCATGAAACCAACGCGCTTCATAAAACTCACCATAATTCGGTAAAAATTGCTTAGGAAATACCCCAATCACCTTGCCTTGATTTAACACTGCCCCACAATTATATAAGGCATTATTAAACCGTATTGGCACGCCCACAACAACCAGCTGATCTTCCACCGATTGCGCCAATGCGATTAAGCAGGTTTCCGCGTCATCTAATAACACATCATGGTTGAATAAATCCCCACAACTATAAGCCGTGATTGATAATTCAGGAAATAAAATAATATCACTGCTTGCATGTTTTTTTATAGCACGTTTAATCCCCTCAATATTGCGTAAAGGGTTTGCTATATGAACCCGTGGAGAGACGCAGGTTAATCGCACAAAGCCATATTTATTCATAGTCTTTTTTTATAGGGTCGATGATAAGTTAATGATAGAATCTGGAGTATTTTTTCATTTATAAGGACGCTCATGCAAATCCTCCAAGAAGCACTTACATTTGACGACGTTTTACTACTGCCCGCTCATTCTAGGGTATTGCCGCGTGAAGTCGAAATAAAAACCCAGTTAACACGTCGTATTACCCTCAATATTCCACTGATTTCAGCGGCGATGGACACCGTTACCGAAGCGCGATTAGCTATCGCGATTGCCCAAGAAGGCGGGATAGGTATCATCCATAAAAATATGAGCATTGAGCAACAAGCCCAAGAAGTAAAAAAGGTCAAAAAATATGAAAGTGGCGTGATTACCGACCCCATTACCGTCTCTCCAACGGCGACGGTTCGAGACGTCCTCGCACTGACAAAAGCGTGTAATATTTCTGGGGTGCCAGTGGTGGATGGAAAAAACTTAGTGGGTATTGTCACCAGTCGAGATTTGCGCTTTGAAACCCGTTATGATGAAGTGATTGCCAACGTCATGACCCCCAAAGAAAAATTAATCACTTTACACAAAGCCACCGATTATTCCGAAGCGATTCCGTTATTACACAAACATCGCATTGAAAAAGTATTAGTGGTGGATGATAAATTTCATTTGCGTGGCATGATTACCGTCAAAGATATTCAAAAATCCAAGGACTACCCTCAGGCGTGTAAAGATGATAAAGAACGTTTACGCGTCGGTGCGGCGGTTGGAACAGGTGGGGAAACGGAACAAAGAGTCGCCGCCTTAGTAAAAGCAGGGGTTGATGTGATTATTGTCGATACCGCGCATGGGCATTCGCAAGGTGTGATTGATCGTGTGCGCTGGGTCAAAGAAAATTTCCCTCAAATTGATGTCATAGGCGGTAATATTGCAACCGCTGAGGCGGCATTAGCGTTGGTTGAAGCAGGCGCTGATGGCGTTAAAGTGGGCATAGGGCCAGGTTCTATTTGTACCACCCGTATTGTCGCAGGCGTTGGTGTTCCTCAAATTACCGCTGTTAGTAATATTGCCGATGCCTTAAAAGAATTAAATATCCCTTTAATTGCCGATGGCGGCATTCGTTATTCAGGCGATGTTGCCAAAGCCTTAGCCGCAGGCGCGTCCTCGGTTATGTTAGGCAGTTTATTTGCAGGCACAGAAGAAGCTCCTGGGGAGGTTGAACTGTATCAAGGTCGTTCTTATAAATCTTACCGAGGCATGGGTTCTTTAGGCGCAATGTCACAGCAACAAGGCTCAAGCGACCGTTACTTTCAAGAAGACACCGACAGTGTGGAAAAATTAGTCCCAGAAGGGATTGAAGGTCGTGTTCCCTACAAAGGTGGTTTATACGCTATTATTCATCAATTACTCGGAGGGGTTCGTTCCAGTATGGGTTATACAGGCAATCAAACCATTACCGATATGCACAAAAATGCCCAATTTATCCGTGTTACCAATGCGGGAATGCGGGAAAGCCATGTCCATGATGTCAGCATCACCAAAGAAGCGCC
>JAGLEW010000161.1 GCA_023144875.1 Methylococcales bacterium | reverse complement strand
TACATGAAAATGCACTTATTATTCAGGAACTATAACCTTTTTAGAGGATAAAAACATTGGCTAGAATCATTGTCGTCACATCAGGAAAAGGTGGCGTAGGAAAAACAACAACCAGCTCATCTATCGCGATGGGGCTTGCGCAAAAAGGTTTTAAAACGGTCGTCATCGATTTTGATGTCGGTTTGCGTAACTTGGATTTGGTTATGGGCTGTGAGCGGCGAGTCGTTTACGATTTTATTAATGTAATTAATGGTGAATCGACTTTAAATCAAGCATTAATTCGAGACAAACGCTGTAATCTACTCTCTATTTTACCCGCCTCGCAAACGCGTGATAAAGATGCGTTAACGAAAGAAGGTGTTGGTAAAATTTTAAAAGAATTATCCAAAGAATTTAAATATATTATTTGTGATTCACCTGCTGGCATTGAGCAAGGGGCATTTTTTGCGATGTATTTTGCTGATGATGCGTTAGTCGTTTGTAATCCTGAAGTTTCTTCGGTAAGAGATGCAGACAGGATGCTAGGAATTTTATCCAGCAAATCACTGCGCGCTGAAAAGGTTCGTGAACCTGTTAAAGAATATTTAGTGTTGTCGCGCTATTCACCTGAACGAGTTGAAACAGGTGAAATGCTCAGTGTTGATGACGTACAAGAAATATTATCCCTGCCATTACTCGGTGTCATCCCAGAATCATCGGCAATTTTAAATGCGTCTAATTCGGGTACACCCGTTATTTTGGATGAAGAAAGTAATGCAGGACAAGCCTATTCAGATATTGTGGCACGTTATTTAGGGGAAGATAGACCTCAACGGTTTATAAAAAAACAAAAAAGAGGATTTTTAAGTAAGCTTTTTGGAGGTAAGTAATGTTGAGTTTATTGGACTATTTTAAACGTTCTAAACCTTCAGCGTCTATCGCGCGAGAAAGGCTTCAAATTTTAGTGGCACATGAGCGTGCCTCCATTACTCAGGCGGCTTATCTTCCTCAATTAAAACAAGAATTGCTGGAAGTTATTCAAAAATATTTTAATGTAAACGAAGAAAGTGTCTCTGTTAATTTAGAGCAAGATGATAACAATGAAATTTTAGAATTGAATGTTGTTTTTCCCGATGAGGAAATGAATAAAAAGCAACCGCAAACTCAAACACACGAAAAAAAAGGTAAGCATAATGTCAGAGCCAATAGGGCAGGTCGCCGGTAAAATATGGGACTTTTTAAACAAGAATGAACCCGCGAGTCCTTCTAAAATCGCCAAAGAAATAAAGGTTCCTAAAAATGATCTTCAGCGAGCTATTGGCTGGTTGGCACGAGAGGAAAAAATAACCATTGAGCTTAATGGTCGAGTTGAAACCCTTTCGTTAAAATAAAAATACTTGGAGAGCGATGAAACTGATTTCGCTCTCTAAGGTATGTGTACGAAACAATATTCCTATAACTTTACCTAAGAATTCGCACGATATTTTCTCCCAAGTTGCTTATTCTTTGTGTCTGTTTTTCAGTTTTAAAACAAGCTAAAAACTAACCCCCGCTTCCAGCCAAAAATTTTGCGAATCAAATCGGCCATTATTGCCATCAAAATACGCATATTTTGCTAATACAGAATAATGCTTGGCAAATTTCTTTGTGACTAAAAAATTCCACTCATTTCCATAATCAATTTGCCCCGTATCATCGGTAAACTCATGATAAACCCCTAAGATTTTTACCCCTTTAATATTGGTTCCAAGCGAGGCATAAACATCACGTAAACCATCGGCGGGCGTTGTTAAAAATTGATCTGCCCAACCATTAAAGGCGTGTCCTGTGGCTAATGGTGTATCAAACGTTGTTCCTAGACCTGCACCATCTAATTGTTCAAACCCTATTTTAGCGGTAAAATCAAAGGCTTTAATACCACCCATGACATGATAGTAATCAGTTTCATACTGGGTTGGGTTATCACCATAGTCTTTTTGATAGGCATATTCGAGTCGATATAATCCACTAATATCTTTGGTTACTTTAGGTTTTCCCGTCAGGCTTACGCCAAATGTTTGGTTCGAGGCGTTAAGGTTATAAGGTCCGCCCCTTGCCGAATTAATATCCACCCAGTATCCATAACCTGTCACCGTTCCAATATCTTGCAATTGGTAACTAATATTAACAAAGGGGGTTTGCATGGGATCAACGGTTGAAAGAATGGTTTGTGCTTGGCTAATATAACCCGCTTTTATGGTGGTATTTGGTAACGATTTATTGGTGATTAATACGGAGTCAAAGGTCTGCTCCATTTGTCGCCAACCGACATTACCAATAAACCGATCATTATCCAGTTTAATTTGTTGTCGACCTATTTTAATTTCGGTATCTGGAATGCCTTTGTAGCTTACCCATAATTGATTTAACTCATGTTCTTGGGGGTCAGCAATAACTTCAAAGCCACCACGACTATTACGAAGGCTGTTATAAGTATTTGCCCCAATATCTTGATTCATTTCATATTCAGCGTACGCTTGTAACCCATGAAATTCAGGTGATAAATAGCCTAATCGTAAACGTACCGTTGATGCATTCCCGACTTGTTTTCTTGGGTTTTCAGTGGCATCATTTTCATAGCGATAGCGTAAATTAAATTTGACCTGCCCATACTTGGCATCTTTTTGACCAAACTTAAGTGCATTTTCAATAGATTCGGTCACAGGGTCTGCGATTACAGCGTGTGAGACAAGAAAAGATAAAAGCAGTGCCGATTTTAGAAGGGGAATGTGAGATGTCGGAGGCATGATAAACCTTATAATATGTAGTAATAATAAAAACGCTAATTATAAACAACATTAGTAAATTAGCAACAAGTATTATTGAAACTTAAAATAAAGGAAATACCATGATAGAAATTATAATTGCAAGCCTAATTTTAGGGGTTATTTCAGGTATATTATCGGGACTTTTTGGCTTAGGCGGTGGTTTAATCATTGTTCCTGTTTTATTGTCACTCTTTTCAGAAGAAACAATCATTCCAATAAATCAACAAATGATTTTCGCCATTGCAACCTCATTAGCCACCATAATATTTACGTCTATGGCTTCTATTGTTGCGCACCAACAACAAAAAACTATTTTATGGTTTAAGGTAAAACGATTATTACCTGGAATTTTAATCGGTGCGTTATTAGGGACACTGATTGCTCATAAAATTAACAGTGACAGTTTACGATTATTTTTTATCAGTTATCTTATTTATAGTGCTTTAAAAATGGCATTATCATTTAAAATAAAATCAATGTTAACCAAATACTATGAGTGGTTGGATTATGTTGCGGGCAGTTTGATTGGTTTTTTCTCAGCGCTATTAGGTATTGGTGGTGGCTCTTTAACCGTGCCTTTTTTAACCAGCACTCAAACCCCCATGAAAAATGCTGTGGCTATTTCCAGCGCTTGTGGCTTTCCCATTGCCTGTGTTGCGACAATGAGCTATATTTTTTTAGGGCTGGCTCAACCAAACTTACCTCAATGGAGCTTAGGCTATGTGTATCTACCGTCTTTTTTAGGTATTGTTACCTGCAGTATTTTTACCGCGCCTATTGGTGCAAAATTGGCGAATAAATTACCCGCTAAAAAATTAAAACGCTACTTTTCTCTCATATTATTAATTATAGCGGCAAAAATGTTAATACACTAAGGTAATTATTTTAATAAAACCGTGATAAAAGGCATATTCTTTAGAGGAGAGGCTTTTTAAAAAGACTATAATAAAAGCCCATTGAAGCATTGGTAATTGATTTATGGCCTATTTTTAGGCATAAATTTTACCGAAAGCATAAAAATACAGAAAAGATATTAATAGCGGAGAGAAAGATGATGTCATACTCACATAAAACAATCGTTTTTTTAATAATTAGCCTTGGTTTATTGACAAGTTTACCGATTAACGCGGGAGAATGCAGAGGGCTTTATGTCAAAGACAGTAAAAGCTCTGGCATGATTGTTAAAAAAAATAACTGCGTAGATTCGCCTCACCTTTCCGCTGGAAGTGTGGTTGAATTAGCACCTAAAGGACGGCTATGGCTAAAATCTGTTGCGAGTGATTCGATTAGTACAAAATTTCAATTGATTTGCCAAAACAGATCTAATCAATTGTTAGAATTAGAATTTTCTGATAACGCCTCTCCGTGGTTAAGTTTATCAAAATTAACTGGCTGTAACGACTGGGTTAATAACAAATTAAGTTGCAATGGCAAGAAAGAGAACCAGTTAGCACTTTATTGCGTATCACCACCGATTCAACAAAAAACCGTCGATGATTCAGGAACGATAGAACGAACCACCTCTCTGAAAATGCGAAGTTTTGGTAAAGCAAACGCACAGACTCCTGTTAATCAACAAAAGGTATTGGATACTATCAATTCAGAACTTCAAGTTTGCAAGCAATTAAACCAAACCACACAAACGCTTACCATACAATGGACGGTTGATTTAGATAAAAAAGTTGCTTTAGATTGGAAGGGAATAAGCGTAGATAGCGCCTTATCATCATGTACAGAAGCGGTTATCACAACATACCCATACCCGACCTTTTCCGAAGCAAAGACTTTTAACGCTACCTTTTAACGAATCATGCGACGACTTGGGCATATCAAGAAAAAACAATTATTTTTCTTTGTCTTTGTTGCATTTTTAGCGGGATTTTTAGTTGATTTAAATTTTGGAACCAAACTTGATGATTGGATTCATGATTCAGCGGTGGTTTTTCAGGACAGAACCGAATGGAAACATTCAGCCATTGTGGTCTTAGATGATGGTGTGCCTTTTAATGTAGGTAGAAGGCAGGCCTTACCGTTGTTTGCAAAAGCCACGGAACGATTGATTGAAATGGGCGCACATGCGGTTTTTCTTGATGCAAGAGTCTCTAAAGAAGTCGAAGCGCGAATGCCTTATGCGCACTGTATTAATACCGATGATTCGGTGCAATGGTCTGAGCCAGAATGTTGGGTAGGTTCTGATCAGCAATGTCGTGTTAATGGCAGTGATTTAGGGATGGCGCCATTAAAAATGGACAATAATGCGATTAACCTTTTTCGAATCGCGCCTTATTTAAATAAAAGCCATAATTTACCTGATTTTTTACTGTTTGGTTTTGATGTTATGGGACTTATCCCAGAAGAAGGATTGGCGGCGAGTGATCGTTTAGTGACAGCGAATGATCCTGTTGCCCGATGGCTTGATTTAAGTCCAGATCATGCGATACATGCCCTCATTACCTTAACGCCTTCAAAAAATATAGATGCTTTATATAAAGCGCAATTTTCCGATGAGATATGTAATTCAGTTCACCCATGTCGGCGCATAAGGCTCAGTAAACCAAGCTATCAAACTAAAATGAAAGGCACACGGCTTATTTTACCCGTCAGTTTGTTAGCGTCGTGTGATGAAAAAATTGCGTTACAAGCAGCGGCACTTCTCAAAGATAAAATTGTCATTTTACAACTTTCAGCACCTGATGAAGCCACTGATTTAGTGGTTACTGCCATGACAACCGCTGTTTTTGGCCCTAAACAAATGACCCCTGGGGCGCAATATTTATTGGATGAAGTTGAAACCCTTATAGAACAAGACAGCCCGATACCACCTTTGCCATTTTTAAAAATATTGCTATTAATTACCGTGGCTTTACTGAGTGTGATTGCAGGGTTATTATTTCAGCAAGCGATTTTATGGGTATTCGCGGTGGGTCTGTTTGTCGCACTAAGCGCTTTATGTTTTATGAATTCTATTGTGCAATTATGGCCAATTGCAGCGTCAATGGTGGTTTATTTTGTGGGGGCAGGGCAAACAACCGCGGTATTAATGCTCGTTGGCACCAAAGAAGGGCGCTTATTAAGGCGTTATATTCCAGAGCAAGTACGCAACTTACTCATGCCATTGAAAATAAAAGAATCTTTTAAAAATAAACGCTGCCATGTGGTGGTTTTAATGAGTGATTTAACAGGATATACAACGGTGACAGGCTTATTAAAAGAGCCGCGTTTAGTATTGGAATTAATGAATGACTATCTTAATGAAACCTCATTTGTACTACAAAAAAAATATGGCGGTGTTTTAGAGGCTTATGTCGGCGATCTGGTTTGCTATTATTGGCAGGCAGATGATAAGCAAAATCGTGACTGTATTTATGAGAAAACTTTATTAGCCGCCATAGAACTAAGAACATTGCAAAAAGAATTTTTCTCATCCCTAGAACAGCGGTATAAAAATAGAATTGATCAAGAATCATTAAAACAAATAAGTTTAATTATTGATGCAGGGATTGCTGTTTCAGTCGGTGATGTGGTTATGGGTGATTTAGGTCCTGAGCAAGGGATACGAAAATTTGGTATTTTAGGCGACCCTTTAAATTTAGCCTCTCGAATTGAAGGCTTAACGCGGCGATTCAGTACCGATATTATTGTCTCTAGTGCGCTGATGAATGCCATTACTTCGGCAGGTTTATTAGGGCGGAGATTAGGTACTTTTCGAGTGAAAGGGCGATTACTCCCTGAAACACTGTACGCGATAGGTATGAAGCATGATTTATATTTTGAAAAGGAAAAAATAGCCCAGTGGGAAAGGTGGTTAATCTCTGTTGAAAATAAATCAACCATTCATGTTGAATGCCCTAGCTGTTATGAAAAAGATAAAAACACCCTTAACGAGTGGCTGTCTCAAGGGCTTTTAGATGATGAAAAAATATGGTGTCTTGATAATAAGTAATGATAACCATTATATTTTTTGAGCTCAAACAAACCAGTAAAAAATTATCAAACAGTTATTTATGGCTACCAACTTAAGATGGGATAACCAGTAAAATAAACTACTGGTGCAATTGTTGGGGTTCCTCGCTTTGTAAATATTGAGGTGTTAAAATTGTCCCGTTTTAAATTGGTAGCCAAAAATTACATTTCAAATTCTGTTAAATCTTCCACATCAGCAAGATCAGCAAGTAAACCTAGGGCGATTGGGTTTAAATTATATTAAAAATCAAAGGGTTGTAAAAATACCTTTTAAGAACAAATTGTTGTTAAAGGAATATTTTTTATTATCTTATTAAAAACATAGAGTTAAGAGCCTAAAAATAGGCTCACTCCGTGAATTAAAGAGGCTAAAAATAATGGTTTTTATAACATATTGATTTTACTAAT
>JAGLEW010000160.1 GCA_023144875.1 Methylococcales bacterium | reverse complement strand
CAAAACAGTATGGCTTTAGTTTACGCGAACCTTTCTCACAAATATCAAAAAAAAATCAGGCCATCATTTTATATGGAAGCGGGGAAGAACCTCTTTATTTTGAGTTAAAAACCGACACAGGAAAGGTATTTACGCGATCTCGCCCTTTTGAAGGCATTATTGAAAATATGAAGCGGCGCTATCATGAAACTGATTCTCAAAAAGTTCGTGAAGAACTCTCCAAATATTTGGCTCAAAAAATGTGTCATAGTTGTTCGGGAGAACGTTTAAATACTGCCGCACGGCATGTATTTATTAAGGGAGTTCCCTTACCGAAATTAAGCCGACTATCCATTGCAAACACGTTAGATTTTTTTAAAAACTTAAGCCTTGAAGGTCATAAAGGACAGGTGGCGGATAAAATTAATAAAGAAATTCAAGCACGCTTGGAATTTTTGGTGAATGTGGGGTTGAATTATTTAAGTCTAGACCGCAGTGCAGACACTTTGTCTGGTGGCGAAGCCCAGCGTATTCGCCTAGCAAGTCAAATTGGTGCAGGATTGGTGGGAGTCATGTATGTCTTGGATGAGCCATCAATTGGGTTGCATCAACGCGATAATCAACGGCTATTAAATACGTTATTTCGATTGCGAGACTTGGGAAATACCGTCATTATGGTTGAACATGATGAAGACGCAATTCGTGCCGCAGACTATATTGTTGATATAGGGTCTGGTGCAGGCATTCATGGCGGAGCTATTGTGGCTCAAGGTTCAGTGGATGATATTATTAAAGAAAAAGCCTCATTAACAGGGCAATATTTATCCAAACAACAAACGATAGCGATTCCAAAACGTTTGGTGAAAATGGATAAAAAGCAACAAATTGTGATTCGTAAAGCCAGCGGTCATAATCTTAAAAAAATTGATGTTCAATTTCCGATTGGTTTATTGACGTGCGTGACAGGGGTGTCAGGCTCAGGGAAATCAACGTTGGTTAATGAGACCCTTTATCACACCATTGCACGGGTTTTAAATAAATCGACGTTAAAAGCCGCCCCTTGTGAAGCGGTTGAAGGATTAGGGTTAATTGATAAGGTGATTAATATTAACCAAAGCCCTATTGGTCGTACGCCCCGTTCAAATCCTGCGACTTATACGGGGATTTTTACACCGATACGCGAATTATTTGCCGCCACCCCTGAGGCGCGTTCTCGGGGTTATACCGCAGGACGATTTAGTTTTAATATTAAAGGCGGGCGTTGTGAAACGTGTCGAGGTGATGGGCTTATTAAAGTAGAAATGCACTTTTTACCCGATGTTTTTGTGCCTTGCGATCAATGTAACAGTCAACGTTACCATCGTGAAACCTTGGATATTCAGTACAAAGGTAAAAATATTCACGAAATTTTAACCATGACTGTGGAAGATGCCAACCAATTTTTTAAGGCGATTCCTGTATTAGCAAAAAAATTAAATACGCTCATGGAAGTTGGATTGAGCTATTTAACGCTGGGGCAAAATGCAGTCACCTTATCGGGTGGCGAAGCACAACGGGTTAAATTGGCAAAAGAATTATCGAAACGAGACACAGGTAAAACGCTTTATATCTTAGATGAACCCACCACAGGGCTACATTTTCATGATATAAAACAACTTTTAGCGGTATTACACACTTTACGTGATCATGGTAATACTGTTATTGTTATTGAACATAATCTGGATGTGATTAAAACGGCTGACTGGGTGATTGATATGGGACCTGAAGGCGGTGAGGGCGGTGGTTGTTTAGTGGCAAAAGGAACACCGAAACAATTATCGAAACATCCAAGCTCTTATACAGGCTTTTATTTAAAGCAACTTTTTAATGCCCCTTAACCCTTGTTTATTATCACTATGAGACTTTTACAGCATATTTTCTTTATCGCAATCATCGTGTTTTATAGTGATGTAAATTATGCTATTGATGACACGCCCTCCACAGACCCCACACCCTCTACCGATAAACTGGTTATTGACATTGTTAATACCTTAATCGAAACAGCACCTGTTGAAAAAAAAACCACGAAAGAACTTTATAAATTATCGAAACAACAGCCAATATGGACAGATGATAAAGCCATAAAAGCGGCGTTAAAATTATTAGGGAATGCCCATCGAAAAGGCCTAAGAAATAAAGATTATAAAGTTGAATGGTTGAAAACTAAATGGGCATTTTTAAAAGCAGCAAAAATTTCTTCCTTTCATCAACTAGCTCTGTTTGAAAGCACCTTAAGTAGCAGTGTTTTGCATTATTATTCAGACACCCGTTATGGACGTATTCGAACCAAAAGAGTGGGGGCATTTTTAAAACAAGATAAAAAAGTGCCTGAATTTACTAAAAAAATCTGGGAGACGATACAACGAAAGGAATTCAGCGAACTCGAAAAAGAATGGGAACCTACATTTTTTTTGTATGAAAATCTAAAAAGAGCGTTGAATAATTATCAAGATGCGTACAAGCAAGACCCTAAAGGTTTTAAAAGCAGTAAGTCCTTAAAAAAAGGCGGTAAAAGCGAGCAAGTCGCCCGATTACGACATTTATTAATCACATTGGAAGATTTTCCTGTTGATAAAGACGGCCAGCCTAAAAATACAACCACGACAGAAGATGTTTTCGATAAACCATTGGCGGACGCGCTTAAAAACTATCAAGGTCGTCATTGGTTAAAAAAGACAGGCTATGTGGATAATAGAACCTTAAAAACCTTGAATCACCCATTACCAAAGCGGATTGAAAAAATCGAACTGGGCTTAGAGCGTTTACGTTGGCAACCACACTATGAAGAAAACCGCTTAATTTTGGTGAATATTCCCAGCTTTCGTTTATGGGCTTATAACAATTTGGATGAAAAACCATTTACAATTCGGGTGGTAGTGGGAAAAACCAAAGGTCACAAAACCCCAGTACTCAGTTCAAAAATGGGACATGTCGTGTTTCGACCTTATTGGGGAATTCCTAGCAGTATCTTGAAAAAAGAAATTTATCCCGCCATGAAACGTGATCCAACATACCTCAAACGTCATAATATGGAAATGACCAGAGGCGGACGAGTGCGTCAAAAACCAGGGGGGCGTAATGCCTTGGGACTGGTTAAATTTATTTTCCCGAATCGTCATGCAATCTATCTACATGATACCCCCTCTAAAAGCCTCTTTCGTCGTTCAAAACGAGATTTTAGTCATGGCTGTGTTCGGGTTTCAAATCCAGATAAGCTTGCGGGCTATCTTTTAGGCTGGAAGAAAGCCAATATCAAAAAAGCTATGTATAAAGGCAAAAATAGATGGGTTAAATTAAAGCATAAAATGCCGATTATGATTATGTACAGCACGGTATTAGCGCTAAAAGGGCCTCATGTGAGTTTTATTGGGGATGTGTATGGTAAAGACGCGACCCTTAAACGCCTTTTAAATAAAAAATACAACTCTATCTAGCCTGTTTAATCGCCCACGCAACCTCAAGGGCTTGGCGGTTTTCTTTCACATCATGAACTCTGAAAATAGTCACGCCAGCCATCACCCCTAATGCGGTGGTGGCCGTTGTCGCCGCAATGAGTTCAGACGGCTCAGTTACGTTACAAACATCCCCCATAAATCGTTTACGACTCGTGCCTAATAGCACTGAAAACGACGTTGCGACGAATTGATCTAAATGTTTCAGCAATTCAAAATTATCCTGTTTTCGTTTACCAAAACCAATACCAGGATCAATACTAATATTTTCTTTTTTAACCCCAGCGGCTAAGGCTTGATTAACGCTATGAGTTAGACTGGATAAAATTTCGTGAATCACCTCGTCATAATGAGGATTATCTTGCATGGTTTGCGGCGTACCTTGCATATGCATTAACACAATAGGACAATTTGCCTTTGCCGTTGCCTTTAAAAGTTCTGGATCGCGCCCTCCCGAAATATCATTAATCATCGTCGCCCCTGCTTCTAATGCCGCTTTTGCAACCGTACCAAGGGTAGTATCTATACTGATCTGAATGGACTCTGATAACTGTTGGCGAATGGCTTTAATGATCGGAATGACTCTGGCAATTTGCTCCCCAGAAGACACAGAAATAGAATTTGGTCGGGTTGATTCGCCGCCAATATCAATAATATCGGCTCCTTCTAAAATCATTTTTTGAGCCTGTTCTAAGGCTTTATCAGCATGATCATAACGACCACCGTCGGAAAAACTATCGGGGGTAACATTTAAAATCCCCATGATGAGGGGTTTTTCAAGCAGGTTAAACATAGAGCAAACTCCAAAGGCGTATTTTTAAAAATTAGTTGATGGAAAACCCCGTATATTGACGTTTATAGGGCGCATGAAACGCTAAAACAAACATTTTTTTAAAAAAACTAAACTGTTTTCAACGCTTCAATTTCATCGACTGTTAAATCTGTTAATTTAGTAATTATTTCATTGTCAAAACCTTCAGCCAACATTCCCTTAGCAATAGCCTTCACTTTTGAATCAACATATTCACGATTATTATATTCCTCAAACATTGCGGCGCGTTCAGTCGGGGTAATATCATTTTTTTCAATCGTAGAAAAAATATTTTGAATCATCTCATCATGATAATCACTTTCTTCAACTTTTTCATCCAAAGTATCTTTAATCGCATCTAACCATTCTTTGTAAGCGGATGGAGTGTTTTCATTAACAAAATTGGGACACAAATAAATGATTTTATGAGGAATTTCATTAACACCATTGCCTTGTAAATCTTTTGGGTCAAAATCAATTGTCAACACATCTTTTTGATGTCTGTCATTTGAAGTTAACACCACAATCGTAAATACCTTTAAATCAGGATGATAATTTTTTGCTTTAGTAATTTGTTCCAATAAAGCAATGCAATGATAATATAAAAATCGATCATAATGATCGTTATGTTGGACATGTTGAATATCGACAATAATACGATTTTTATTATCTTGAGCAAACAAATCAAAATGTGAATCAACATAATCTACAAGCGATTTAAATGATTTTTCAGTTTCAACGCTATCTATTTCAATATGAACCCCTAAAACTGCTTTTACAAAAGCTGTAAAAATATCGGGTTACGAAAAGGCTTTTTTAAAAATAACGCCATAACGCCATAACGTAATGATGCGACTTGTTTCATTATTGCTCCTCTCTAAACGCTTTAATTTTAGCGATAGTTTGCTTTTCTTTCTGTTTCACTTTTCCATATATTCACGATTATTATATCCCTCAAACATCGTGGCGCGTTCAGTTCGTAGACTGGTTTAGTTTATTAAGAGTAGCGAGATAACGTAACCCAGCATTTTAATTCTTTGGCTACTTGAGGTCGCGGTTCTTTAAAACCTAAGTTGTAAGTTAAGTTTAAAGTATAGATTACCATCATGTTCAGAAATTAAACTTCCATATCGGTGTCGCGTCATTGAAGGCGTATCAAATTTAATGTTTTCAAATAAATAGTCTTCCAGTGCTGATAGGTCAATAATATGAAATGCAACTTGCTCTCCATCTTCTTTAACTACGATGGTACCATTCGACACATATTTCCCATCCCATTTTGTGCCTGCAAAAAAACCTAATAAAACCGCAACCAGTAAACGTTTTATCTTTACTTGAAAAAAATTCAGGTCATTTCCCTTAAGCACTTCTGAAGCATAAATATTTTCTAGGTTATTTTTTATCTTGGATTGTCGATTAATAAAAAACTCCAATAACATTTTTGAAAGTAATTCTGGCATTATGCTATCAATCATAGATAAATTATACGCCATTGTGTTGGTTTCTATTTTATGAAAAATGAAACGTCCGCCTAATTGATGTATTTTTCTCAGGCGATCTTTTAATTTAGTGCGAGTGTTAATAGAATTAATAATATCTATATGTTTGGTGCTTAAGTTATTTACGATAAAAATAAAATTTGTATTTCCAGAGGCATTTAATAAGGTTGGCTTACTGCCTAGATAAGATTTAATCCCAAAGCCTTCCCTTTCTTTTTTGAATTCTTTATTTTCAATATCAAGGACAATATCCGATTTTTGATGACTATTACCGCCTTTTATAAGGGAAATACCTAAGCGCTCTTTAATTAGTTCAAATTCAGGAATAGGAAAAGTGCGACTGCCTTTTTTTATAAGCGACGCTAATGCTGTTAAAACCTGAGTATTTAAAAAATCGGATACAAGTACATTCTTTTCTAGCCCCGTTGTTTCATTTTTTACAATGACGTTATCCGTTGAACCTAAATAACAAGACTCAGGAATCGTTAACGTGGATACTTTTGACACCTTAAAATAATGAGCGGTGGGGTTTAAATTTTTATCCGCTAAAATAATTTTTTTATCATGAACTATTTTTAAAAAGGCATAAAGCTCTGTCCATTCACCCTTATTTTTAGTCGGTTTTATTTTTTTATTGCTAATATTTAAGTGTTCAAGGTGTTTAAATATCGCTTTTGCACAGGCTTGAATTGCATCGACCGCCACACTATTTCCAAGTTGTTTCATGGCTTGAGTCGGTGAAACGGGAAACGAAAAATCATCAGGAAAGCCTTGCATTTTTTTGCCTTGTTCTGGCATTAATTTTCTTATTTTCCCATCGACTAAATAAGCATCCCAATTTCGTCGGTCATTAATATTTGAGCCTCTGCCACCTACGCGCAAAGTAAAGCCTATTTCCCTTGAGCATTCACCCTGCCATACATCCGACATCGTAAATTTTAAGGTTTTTTTGGGCGGGAATTTAAACCTCTTTAAGTCGTCATCATCTCGAAAACCAATCATAAAAACTCTAGGTCTTAATTGAGGAAGTCCATAATCCGATGCTTTCACAATTTGATAATAAAAACTGTAGCCTAATTCCTCTTCAAGTACTTTTCTAATCACGCGAAACGTATTACCATTATCATGATTCACAATGCCACGGACATTTTCTAAAAAAAAGGCTTTCGGTTTTTTAGCGTCAATAATATCGACTAGATTAAAAAATAAATTCCCTCTTTCGGATTGATGGTTATCATTAAAGCCTTGTTTATAACCCGCTTGACTAAAAGGCTGGCAAGGAAAGCCTGCACATAAAATATCAAAATCAGGGATTTCTTGGGGGGATAGGGTTCTAATATCCTCGTTAAAGCGATTATCTTTAAAGAGTTGGGGGCTTATTGTATTAAAATTATGTTCGTAAGTTATTCTTGCTGGCTGGTTAATTTCAGATGCAAAAACACATTCCGCTCCAAGCGCATGGAGCGCAAGATGAAACCCACCAATACCTGAAAAACAATCTATAAACTTTAATTTTTCCATATTGCTTACTTCAGATGTTTATTATTCAGTTGAAATAGATTCAGCTTCATTTTTTAACGCGGCATCTAGGGTATGCCATGCTAAAGTGGCGCATTTTACCCGCGCAGGGTATTCACGAACCCCCGCTAATACCGCCAATTTTCCCACCGCTTCCAGTTGAATCTCTTCTTCTTTGCCTGTGGTCATTTTATGAAATATTTCAAACAAATCGGTGGCTTCTTGTTCGGTTTTTCCTTTAATAATATCGGTCATTAAGGACACAGAGGCGGTGGAAATCGCACAGCCTGAGCCTTGAAAACTGGCTTCTTCGATCACATCGCCGTTTAATTTTAAAAATAAGGTCAAACGATCGCCACATAAAGGGTTAAAACCTTCCACTTTACGATCCGCGTCCTCCATCACTCTAAAATTACGCGGATTACGGTTGTGGTCAAAAATAA
>JAGLEW010000016.1 GCA_023144875.1 Methylococcales bacterium | reverse complement strand
GGTGATTTATAAGTCGGCATCACAATAGAAATCAATGGTCGTTTAGCGAATGTTTTTACAGCCTGTCTTATGTTATTTCTTTGTGCATCGTCTAAGGTGTCGTAACGAGCCACCCATGTTGTATAGTCATTAATATCAGGTTGTGGTTCAATTTCTGGTGTGACTACAACGGGGGGAACTTTTTGAAGTCGTTGCTTACTATAAAGATAAAGATCTTTAACCAGTCGTAAGGGTTTGGTAATCATCCAACTGGAAGAATGATACAGTGCATCCAATTCTTGATGTTTAAGCGCTAAATGATGATGTACGTGGGCTAAATTATTATTTTTTTGAACTAGGTTTGCTTCTAAGGTGGTTAATACGTGCTGTTGAATATTATTTTTATGATTTTCAATTAATAATTGATCTGATTGTTGTTTTAATTGTTTCTTATAGTTTTGAGTGACTTGTTCTAAATATTGATTCTGGTTTTGAATTTTTTGTTGCTGTGCTATTAACTGTTGGTTTTGATTTTTAATATGAGTTTCTTTATCAAATATTATTTTATTATTAAGGGTTTTTTTATGATTGAGGGTTTGAATTTCTTGCTCTTTAATATCATGTACTCCCGCACTTCCCATTAAATGCGTTACTTGTTGATCATTTAAAGTGGGGAGCCATTTTTTAAATATTCTTAGGCTGACTTTATTGGCGATATTAGCATCTGCATTAACCCCAAAACCAGAATGTGGATTAATTCTATAAATAGCGCTAAAGCCTTCAATAAATAAAAAGTCAGTGATCGTTGAGGCTTGTAACCAAAAATCCCAATCTTCATAAAGGGTGAAGGACTCATCAAATTGACAGCTTTTTTTTAAGAGTTCTTTGGAAAATAACGCGGCATGAATAGGAATAAAGTTATTGCACAGCAATCGTGTTGGGTTAAAAGGGCTGGCAAATTGTGTATCTAATAAGGCTTTATTTTGATCAATACATTGAACGCCTGTATAGATAACCTTAGTTTCAGGGTGCGCCAGCGAGGCTTCGACTAATTTAGCAAGATGTTCGGGTAAAAAATAATCATCATCATCCAGAAAAATAATAAATTTTCCCGTGCATAATTTCAATCCTTGATTCGCCGCGTAGGAACGCCCTGTTGGTTTTTCAACCGATTGATAATGAAATTTTTGAATCGCGCCAATGCTTTCTTCTTTGACTAATGTGTGGACATCTTCACCGCCATCATTGACGACAATTAATTCAATATTGGTATAGGTTTGCCCTGCGACCGATCGAATAGCTTCTCGTAAAAATTCGGGGCGGTTTTGGGTGCGTGTAATCACCGAAACTAGCGGTAAGTGATCGGGTAATGCATCTATTGAAATATGGTGGTTAGCAATCGCGAGTAACATTGAATTTAACGGTCGGTCTTCTTTTGACCAATGATAAAAAGCCTCCGCATGTGAGACCGATAAAGGTAATGACCATGCGCGTGCTTGATTGAGCCCTAAAATACGTTCAACATAATGGTTGCCACTCATTTGACTGGCATATAGGTTCATTATGGTTGCTTTTTTTTCAACAGTTTTTGTTATATCAATGAGTTGATTGGTATAACCTTGAACCGAAATGTCATAGCTAATGGGCGTGGCACTGAATTGTATGTTGCGTAAACTTTCCCACGCTAATACAGCGGTGGTTCGGTGATCGGGATGAGGCTCTTGAGGTGATGGAAAAAATACACTGACGTAGTTTTTTTCAGTAATAAAGGCACTGAGTTTTTGAATTAAATGGGTTGACGGGGTTAACTTTCGATCCACTTCTCGCCAAAAAATAACCTCGTTAATGCCCAATTCTTGACAGACTTTTAAAGCTTCTTGTTCTCGAATTTTGATGAGGTCAGGCTGGTTGACATCTGAGGCAGAACCATCGGTTAAAAAAAGTACATCGACCTTAATATGGGCTTTTTTGGCGAGTAATAAAGTACCGCCCATGCCAAAGGTTTCATCATCAGGATGGGGGGCTAATACTAACCATGAGCCATCGGCTAATGGCGCGGGACTCGAAGGCAAATAGGTCGATTCAGTCGCTAAGGTCATAGTATAAAGGGAGACTCAATTGAATAAAATATTGGGTAAAAGGGACATGGTATTTATCTAAAATCCATGTCACCTGCCATTAACCACCAGCGATTTTTAATCGAATTGACGGTCGGTTTTTTAATACCCCAAATACTGGTTGGAATACGAATATTTAATGGGGTGTAGCTTGTATTTGATGCTTGAAAATGGGATGAAAAACCTTGGGTTATTTGGCAACATAATTCAGTACATTGATGCAGAACCGCCAGTCGTTGTGCGTGCTGCATGACTAAAGGAATATGTTGGGTTGGTGCAATAAGGTCTACTATATCACAGCGCTGTTCGGTAAAGGTTAAGACCAGAAGACCAAAAAATTTTTGTGTTAAGCGCTGTTTGACCGCCACGATATAATAAATAGGCTTGGGGTGGGTTAAATAGCGATTGATTATATAATTTGAATCACGCACGCCAACGATGGCAGTTTGTAAATCAGAGGCCATTTGTTGCCATAAATCATCAATAACAGGTTTAAAAGACTCAATAGTTTTTGAGTTAATAATTTTAAGGTGTGAATTCAGCTTAGGACGTGAATTACCCAACGTCCATGAAATTTCCCCCATTGATTCAACTTGTTGATACAAACCAAAATGCTCGGCAATTTTCATGGCTCGATCATTTGGAAACCCAAACCCTAAACAGAAGATTTTTCCCTCACCAATGTAACGTTCTAAAAAAGTGGCCGCAAGATCAAAAAAGGCGGATGTGCCTCGTTGCGTGGGATCAACCATGACATCCCCAATTTGTACCGCTTGTTGAGGGTCTGAAAAATATAAAATTTTCCGAGGAAGCCCTCCGTAATGAGCAATTAAGGCATTATCTTTCCAAACGCATAAGGCTTTTGATTCGGGGAGTCTATATTTCCATTGCCAAAATTCAGCGGTTAATGCTTCGTTAAAGCAACTTTTAAACAAGGATTGTATTTTTTTAAAATCATGGGCTTCAGCTTGCTTGATGGTAAGTTCAGTGGACGCGGTTTTTTTAAAATGTAAGAAAGCATAACCATAATCCCCTGCGTCATATTTTTGTTGATAATACTGATTTGACTGATCGAGTTGTTTAAGTTGATTGGAGGTTAAATTAAGGTCACTGGTTAATTGTTTTTTATGTTTTTGGGTAACATTTAATAAGTATTTCAAGGTGGGGGCCGCAAAATAGGAAAGATCTTGCTGATTAATTAACTCAAAACCAGTGCGTTTTGCGAGTGCGATAAATTGATCCAGTGCATGCAAATTTTCAGTATGCTGGTAATTATTTAATGAAAATTCGTCCAAAATAAGCAGTGAACCCGCGTTTTTTAAACAGGCGATTGCTTGATTAAAAATGACGAGAGGGTCAATGTATTGAGCCGATTCTTGAAATAATAGAATATCAAACACTTCGGAGGCAGGTTCAAAATCTTCCAGACTTACACAGCGGACAGGGGCGCTATTATTCCATTGCTGTTGGATGTAGTTTATTTGATTTAAATCTGGCGTAATTCCTTGGCACTGGTAGCCTTTATCACTTAAAATTTTTAGCGTTGTTCCCAGCCCAACGCCTATATCTAATAATTTAGCGGGCTTTTTTGGAAGTTGAGATAAAACCAACTGGGTAGAATACGCTTGTGCGTCGAGTAATGAGGTGCGTGCGCTTTTAAATAAACCATAATGCAAATAATTTAATTGCCCTTCTTCAAGAATCAGCGCATGCGCATAGACATTGAGTGGAAAGGACATGTTTTGATAAAGTGATAAGGGTGGCAAGTCGTTTTTAGTCATAAATCAAGCGTCGCGTTTAAATGGGTTCATGCCAATGGCGTGGCAACATAACAAAACCTTGTTCTGTGCCTTTTTGAATAACCGTAAGCTGTATTGCGTCAAGCGCAGCATCATAAACATGAATGGCTTTTTCACAACAAAGATAAATGTTAATGACATAATCACCTTGCAATAAGGGCAATGAAGGAAAGGAAATGGCGATGATGTTATTTTTTGCTAAGGCAGTCTCAATATTAACCTGATCGTGATAGGTGGAAGTACTGCTAATACACACCCCTTCAAGCGTACAAATCATTAACGCCAACGAAGGCGTGGGTAATTGGGGATCAATTTCAAACTGCATTTCAATTTTTAAAGT
>JAGLEW010000159.1 GCA_023144875.1 Methylococcales bacterium | reverse complement strand
CTGATGATCTTGCCACACGAGCAGCAGCGGTAAAGGTTGCTGAAACATTAAATATACCGATGAAAGACGGCTATGGCTTGGGCAAAATTCAAATTGAAATCTTTGAAAAAACCGTTGAAAATCGCTTAATGAAACCAACCTTTATTACTGCCTATCCTGTTGAGGTCTCCCCACTGGCACGACGTAATGATGATGACCCCCATGTGACCGATCGCTTTGAATTTTTTGTCGGTGGACGTGAAATTGCTAATGGTTTTACCGAATTAAATGATGCGGAAGACCAAGCAGAACGTTTTCAACAACAAGTTGCCGAAAAAGAGGCAGGGGATGATGAAGCCATGCACTACGATGCCGATTATATTACCGCTTTGGAATACGGGATGCCGCCAACAGCGGGTGAAGGCATTGGCATTGACCGCTTAGTGATGTTATTTACCGATGCCCCTTCCATTCGTGACGTATTACTTTTTCCTCACATGCGCCCTAAAAATTAACCCATTTTCACCTATGAAAAACTTTCCGATTGCAAAAATTCGCGCGGACTTTCCAATTTTAGATCAAAAAATTCGGAATAAACCGCTTATTTATTTAGATAATGCCGCCAGTTGTCAAAAACCGAATCAGGTAATTGACTGTATTTCGAATTTTTATCGGGAAGATTATTCAAATATCCACCGAGGCGTGCATACCTTAAGCCAGCGTGCGACCGATAAATACGAACAAGCACGCGTTAAAGTCCAAAACTTTATCAATGCCACCTCTGAAAAAGAAATTATTTTTGTCCGTGGTGCTACGGAAGCCATTAACTTAATTGCACAAACCTTCGGGCGGGCGAATATAGCCACAGGCGATGAAATTTTAATCACCGCAATGGAACATCACGCCAATATTGTGCCGTGGCAAATGTTATGTCAACAAACAGGCGCAGTGCTAAAAGTGGCACCCATTAATTTACAAGGTGAATTAATTGAGGCTAAGTTTGAAGCCCTCATCAGTCATAAGACTAAATTAGTCGCTGTTGCACACATGTCCAACGCCTTAGGTACGATTAATCCTGTTAAAAAAATTGTTGCGGCGGCACACGCCAAAAATATTCCCGTCTTATTAGATGGTGCGCAAGCCATTCCGCATATCGCGGTGGATGTGCAGGCATTAGACTGTGATTTTTATGTTTTTTCAGGTCATAAACTCTATGCCCCCTCAGGTATTGGGGTGTTATATGGTAAACAAGCCTTATTAGAAGCAATGCCTCCTTATCAAGGCGGAGGCGATATGATTCGTACCGTCAGTTTTGAAAAAAGTACCTATGCGCCTTTGCCCCATAAATTTGAAGCAGGTACGCCCAATATTGCCGATACCGTTGCCTTAGGGGCGGCGATTGATTATCTCAATAACATTGGTATGGAAGCTATTGCCGATTATGAGCATCAATTATTACAGTACGCCACTGAAAAAGCGCAAAAAATTAAAGGGCTTAATCTTATCGGCACTGCGACTGAAAAAGGCGCTATTTTATCGTTTACCTTAGATAATATTCACCCGCATGATATTGGTACCATGCTTGACAGCGTAGGCATTGCTATTCGAGCAGGTCATCATTGTGCGATGCCTGTGATGGATTTTTTTGACGTTCCTGCGACGGCTCGTGCTTCGTTTGCACTTTACAATACACAGACAGAAGTTGATGTTTTAATCGACGCTATTGAAGCGTTAATTGATATGTTTGGTTAAATTTATGAGCCACATTTGTGAACCTCTATCACAAATCCAACAACCTGACTAATTAGACAGTATTTTCTCTTTAAAAAACTTGTTACCCTAAAGTCCACAGTCAATTAACGTCATTAAGCCGTTAATTACTCGGAAATAACAATTATAACAATCAATTAAAGGGTAAAAAACATGAACACGTTACGAACCATCCTCGCAACAACCGCTTGTGGCATTGCCATGACTTCCGTTCACGCGGAACCTGCTTATGACACCTCAACCAAAACATTAACACTGCCATTTGTTGAAATTCTTACAGGACAATATTCCAGCTCTTACGCCGATGCTAAATTAAAATGGCACCCTGCTCGACAATATTTCACCCTTGATGGGCTGGAGATCATTGAAAATAAAGCGAAAAGCCAAACAATCATTGGTAACGATGCCAATTCAATCAATAATGCCATTGTGCAGCCAACCGACCCTGCTCAATCAGGCAGCGGTAAAAACCAAAGTCTTAATTTTGGCGACATTGTTATGGGCGGCTATGGCAATGACATACTCATCGGTGGGCTTGGTATTGATGTCATTATGGGTAAAGCAGGGCATGATATTTTAATTGGTGGCACCGAAGATTTTAACCCTGAAAATCGTGATCGCGCTTTTGGTGATAAAGGACAAGATGCATTCATTTGGGCGCCTGGTGATGGCAGTGATTACTTTAATGGCGGTGCAGGTATTGATGTCGTTATCTTTGGAAAATTAAAAGAAAAAGATGGCGAAGGCTCAAAATTTACCGTTGAAAAAGATCAAAATTTTGATGGTATTTTTCTTGACCCAACCACAGGACTTCCGTTAGTTGATGTGACAGGATCCCCAGGTTTTTGCTCAATTTTAGACAGTTCAAACCAAGATGCGAATGAGCTGAAAAAATTAGGCGTGGATCACTTAGTGCGTTTCGCCTTACGTGGCGTTGCTGATAAATTTGACTCTCAGGAACAAACCACTGATAACGGCGTGCGCGTCACTTTACACCTAAAAGATGTTGAATATGTGGTTTGTACAACCCGTCAAGGCGCTGAGCTTGAAATATTTGATATTCGTCAACAACCTGCGGTCAAAGCGCAATTAAGTGATTTACCACAACGCTTTCAAAGTTTAGTGAAATAACCCGCTCTTACTTTTTTATTACCCATCGTAGAAATAAAAAGATAGTCTTGATCGCTGATTAAAAATTTTGCCACAAAGGATTAATCACCCTCAGGACTATCGCCCTGCTAGCTTTTTCCCCGAATAACATAACGTGGCACCCGTGCAGTTACCCCACAAACCAGCGTATAAGGAATGGTATTCATTGCCGTTGCCACTTTTTCAATGGGTAATAAATCCCCCCACAACATCACTTCATCATAAACTTCTGCCTGTGGTTGCAAGGATAAATCAACCGTCAGCATATCCATTGAAATTCGTCCAACAATGGGTACTTTCTGACCCTTAATCAATACAGGTGTCCCGACACTTGCCTGCCGTGGATAGCCATCACCATAACCAATAGCGACTACCCCCAAACGAATAGGCTTCGGCGTAATCCAACTTCCACCATACCCTACGGATTCACCTGCCTCGACCGTCTTAATCGCAATCAATTGAGAATAAAGCCCCATCACAGGTTTTAAATCTAATTGCGCCCCTGTTTTATCAATCAATGGTGAAATGCCATAGAGCATTAGCCCAGGACGTACCCAGTCTTTTAAGGATTCTTTTCGAGTTAACAAGCCCGCAGAATTCGCGATACTGCACGCATTTCCATAAGGACTGACCGTCTCTTGAAATATAAAAATCTGCTCTAAGGTTTTAACATCCTCTGGATCATCCGCATTAGCAAGATGCGTCATAAAATTAATTTCACCATTGCGTGCTAAACAGGCCTTAAGTCGTGGATAAATAATCGAAAAATCTTTCGTGTCAAACCCTAAGCGATTCATTCCAGTATCAATCTTTAACCACAGTACTATATTGCTTAACGGCTTATACTTTTCCAGTAAATGAATTTGTTCAATACAATGAATAACCAGCTCTATATTATGTGTTCGACAGGCATCTAATGCCATCGCATTAGAAAAACCCTCCAAAAGGATAATCCTTTGCTGAAAACCTGATTTTCGTAAGACTAACGCTTCATCAATTCGTGCTACTGCAAAAGCATCGGCACTACTCAACGCTTTCGCCACGCTTAATAAACCATGCCCATAAGCATTCGCTTTTATAACCGCGATAATACCTGAATCAGGTGCAAACAAACGCGCCACAGCAAGATTATGTTGTAATGCCGAAAGATCAATGGTCGCATAAGTTACTAATTTCATTCGTAGTTTTCATCCCCATAAGGGTTCCCTGCATAATTTGAAAATTTTGTATACTGCCCTTCAAACGTTAAACGCGTTTTTCCCAAAGGACCATTACGTTGTTTACCAATAATAATCTCAGCAACGCCTTTATCGGGGGTATCCTCGTTATAAACCTCATCACGATACACAAACACAATTAAATCGGCATCTTGTTCAATCGCGCCACTTTCACGCAAATCTGACATAATAGGACGTTTATCAGGGCGTTGTTCTAAATTACGATTAAGTTGTGAAAGAGCCACCACAGGAACATTCATTTCTTTCGCCAATGCCTTGAGTCCGCGTGAAATATCTGAAATTTGTTGCACACGACTTTCACCACTGCTCGGTGATTGCATCAGTTGTAAATAATCCAACACAATTAACCCTAATGGCCCATGATCGCGTGCTAAACGACGAGAGCGCGCACGTACTTCGGTCGGTGTTAACGCAGGCGTATCATCAATAAATAATTTTCTATCCGCCAAAATACTCATCATCGAAGTTAAACGCGGCCAATCCTCCTCCTCCAGTTTTCCTGTCCGAATTTTATGATGGTCAATCCCCCCGACGGAGGACATCATCCGCATTGCCAACGCTTCCCCTGGCATTTCCATACTAAAAATAGCGACGGGTTTATCACCATTAACCGCAATATATTCCGCCATATTCATGGCAATCGTGGTTTTTCCCATAGAGGGACGACCTGCCACAATAATTAAATCCCCTTGCTGCAAACCTAACGTTTTTTCATCAAAATCGGTAAACCCTGTGGCAGCACCTGTAATCGAACCTTCTTGCTCATGCAACACGTCAATTTTATTAACTGCCGTTGCCAATAACGTTTTAATAGGCAGAAAACCACCCTCCCCTGTTTCACGCTGTTCAGCAATTTTAAAAACCATTCGCTCTGCATTTTCAAGTAACTCAGCAGTTTCTTTCCCTTGTGGATTAAACGCTGAATCCGCAATATCCGTTCCTACTTTAATTAATTGCCGTAAAATAGAACGATCATGCACAATACCAGCATAAGCGGTTATATTAGCGGCACTTGGCGTATCTTTTACCATCATTCCAAGATAAGCAAGCCCTCCGACTTGCGCTAATTCATGAGTGCTTTCAAGTAATTCAGATAAGGTAATAACATCAAAAGGGTCTTGTTTTTGGGCTAACCTCGCAATGGTTCTAAAAATAAGACGATGATCTTTGCGATAAAAATCCGCTTCAATTAACTTATCCGCTATCTTATCCCAAGCCTCATTATCCAACATCAGTCCGCCAAGAACCGATTGTTCAGCCTGAATTGAATGCGGAGGAACTTTTAACGAAGCAACATCAAAATCTTCAGTCGCGTAGAAATTTTCAGACATATAATTGAGTATAATAGCGTGGCTTATGAAAATAAGACCCTGTATTTTAGTGGATAACCAATATAAATAAATACTTTATTTTAAAGCGATTGATTAATACCCCCTCATTAAAAATGCCCTATGTTTGTACTTCATCACGCACCTGACACCCATGCTTTAGCCAACCATTTAATTCATATTATTGAGTCTCAAGCGCTTAAAAATTGTTTTGAAAAAGAGGTTTTTTTAATCCAAACCCCATTATTAGAGCCGTGGATTTCACAAAAAATAGCAACGTCCATTAAGCTTTGGGCGCATTATCAATTTTTATTACCTGATGCGTTTTTTAAAACCTTCTCAAAAAAAATAAACCCTACGTTTAACCCCATCATTTTCAACCATGATAGTCTTTTATGGCAAATAGATGCTCAATTGCATCATCTAGAAGCACCTGATTTAACCCCCTTAAAAAACTATTTACAAGGGGATAATATTGCCTTAAAACGCGAGCAATTAGCGGATAAAATCACCCATCTTTTTGCCGATTACAGTTGCTTTCGATCCGAATTTTTCAGCGCATGGCAACAAGGGTTTTATATAACCACCGACCCTGCCGAAAAATGGCAATCTTATTTATGGTTAAAATTAACAGAGCATTGCAATCCTGCCATTTTTTTTAATCGCTGGCAGCCCACGATTCATTTATTAGAAAATAGTCCCGTTGGTCACTTTCAATACAACCTTCCAGAACGTATTTTTGTATTTGGATTTAGTCATTTAGCACCGCAAGCACTGACCTATTTAACCGCCCTTGCAAAACATTGTGACATACATTTTTATTTGCAAACCCCCTCATCAACGATTAATGGCTTATCGTCCGATACCACACAGCATGTATTGACACAAAACCTTGGGCAACAAGAACAAGCGTTTCAGCAGTTATTGTTAGACAATGTCCCTTTTTCTTTTAATGCGATTGTGCCACACCAACAAACACAGCAAACCAATCTCCGCCAATTACAAACCGATATTATTCAAACAAATACATCACCAAATCCCCTTAGCCGCGATGACTCAATTATTATTAATGCCTGTCATTCAAAAGTCAGAGAGCTTGAGTGTCTTAAAAATCAACTGCTTAATTGTCTTGAAAAAAATCCACGCTTAAACTGGCGTGATATTGGTGTACTTGCCCCTGATATTCACGCGTATACGCCCTTTATTTCCGCTATTTTTGACGCAATTCCACACAGCTATCCTTCCACAAGCAATAACGCGCTTTTTAATCATTTCTTGCAATTTTTA
>JAGLEW010000158.1 GCA_023144875.1 Methylococcales bacterium | reverse complement strand
TCTACCAATTTCGCCACCGAGGCTTGATCTGATGTGTCATTGGAACGGCTAATGATAGAGTAGTTAATATTTTTTAACCAGCTTTTATTTTTTTTACATAATTTACACACAGTCTAATTATATGATTTTATAAGTTATTTTATTTTTTTAGAGGTTCTTTTTTTCAAAAAACAAGGGCAAATACAGCGATAATTAAGCGCTAAATTGGAATTATTGGCGGTGTAATTTTTTCTTTTTAGATGATTTAGATTAAACTATAACGTATGAAACCTTGAGATTATTTATGAAATTTATTCGAATTCTACTGTTGTTTTTTCTTGTTATCCCTTTTATTGAAATTTTTTGGATACTTCAGCTAGGTGGCTTTGTGGGATGGTTTCCGACCAGCTTGTTAGTGATTTTTACCGCCGTATTAGGTACATGGTTATTACGAAAACAAGGCTTTGCTACATGGAGCCGTTTTCAACAAACGGTTTCTAAAGGCGAGGTGCCTGCTTCTGAAATGGTCGAGGCAGCCCTTTTATTAGTAGGGGGGGCTTTTTTATTAACCCCTGGTTTTTTTACCGATGCGATAGGTTTTGCTTTTTTAATTCCGCAAACACGTCAAAAAGTGGCACATTATATTTTGAAAAAATATCTTGTTCAGCCGTTAGGGGGCTCACCTTTTAAAAACACTGAGTCTCAACATCAAACACTTGATGGTGAATATAAGCGTGAGGATTAATTATGTTGGTCAATTGTTACAAGTGTACAAAATTTTTAATCTTACTTTTTTTAGTGTTAGGACTTGTCGGCTGTGGTCAAGAAGGACCGCTTTATATGCCAACAGTAACGCCCCCTATTACCGAAGCGCCAATTAAAAAAATAATCAAAGCCGACCCCGTCGAGCCACAAACGATAGGCGTACCGACAAAAACACCGCCTGATCTTATCAAGGAGTAATAATGGATCATTTTAATTATCGAAAGCACCAACTTTTTGCAGAAGAGATCGCCGTTGAAGATATTATCGATCAATATGGTTCACCTTGCTATATCTACTCAAAAGCAACGCTGAAGCGTCACTGGTTGGCTTTTGATAATGCGTTTGGCGTTCAAAAACACCTCATTTGTTACGCGGTGAAAGCAAATTCAAATATAGCCATCCTTAATTTATTGGCGCGATTAGGTTCAGGCTTTGATATTGTTTCAATAGGTGAATTAGAGCGTGTAATTACGGCGAAAGGCGATCCTAAAAAGGTTGTTTTTTCAGGGGTTGGTAAGCGAGAAGATGAAATTAAAGCGGCTTTAAAACTTGGTATTCGCTGTTTTAATATTGAAGTCCCTGACGAATTAGACCGTATTAACCAAGTAGCTGGCGATTTAGGGGTTATTGCCCCTGTTTCCTTTCGCGTGAATCCGAATGTAGATGCAAAAACGCATCCATATATTTCGACAGGTTTAAAAGAAAATAAATTTGGAATTGATACGACCGCCGCAATGGGGGAATATTTACGTGCGGCTGAAATGGCACATATTAAAATCGTAGGTATTGATTGTCATATTGGCTCGCAATTAACGACAATCAGCCCATTTTTAGATGCACTCGACAAAATTTTACAAATTATTGATCGTTTGAAAGAAAAAGGGATTACGCTTACCCATATAGATTTAGGGGGTGGGCTTGGAATTTGTTATGACGATGAAGCCCCACCTGAACCAAAGCAGTATGTGGACGCACTTTTAGAGCGCTTAGGGATGGATAATCCTTATGAAATATTATTAGAACCTGGGCGTGCGATTG
>JAGLEW010000157.1 GCA_023144875.1 Methylococcales bacterium | reverse complement strand
AAGATATTGATTTACCGAATATAGAATCTACTACTTCTAAAATTGAAGCATTTGATGATCTCGGCGGTGATTTTAATCTATCAGGTATAGAGACAGATGTTGCAGAATCTATAGTATCGGGTGATTCAACATTATTGGGTGACAGCCATTTTGGAGATGATATTTCATCAAATTTTAATGTTGATGGTGACAGTGAGCTTGAAAATAATTTTGATTTATCAAGCTTTGATGATGATGTTACTCATTCCATACTCTCTGGAGATTCCGAAGTATTCAATGACGATGATTTTAATTTTACGAATGATTCTGATGAACTTAATAATGATTTTGATTTATCGAACTTTGATGCGGCCGTTGCTGATTCATTAATTTCCAATGAAGCCTTCCTATCTTCCGAAAAAGATACCCACGTAGCAGATATTGATGAAGAATCTTCCATTATATCCAATCACTTAAATGAGCAAGAAATCGCTGAAGACAGTAAGAATGATTTATTAAATTTTGATGATGAATCATCCATGATCGCAATTGATGCAGAAGATGAACGTTATGTTGATGATAATTTTGATTTATTAAGCCTTGATGATGAATCATCTATTATATCGTCCAGTGTTAATGGTCAAGGAGGCATTGTAGATAATGATTTTTATACAAAAAACTCGACTACTCTTGAAAAGAACCTAGATTATAGTCTAGAAAATCTTGATGATGAGTCCTCTATTATCGCCGCCACAATGGAAGATGATTTTGATTTATCAAGTCTTGATGAAGAGTCATCAATTATTGCAACAGGGGTAAATGAGCAAGGTATTGTAGAAGATGATCAAAAAGAACCTTCTTCTGATAATATTATCAAATCGGCGACCGATGAGCTTGATATTGACTTTGATTTATCAAGCTTAGACGAGGAGTCTTCTATCATCTCAACAGGCATTAGTAATCAAGGGCTTCTTGATGAAAACTTTGATTTTGATTTAGCAGGCTTTGAAGACCTTCCTGCAAAAGCAATGAGTAGCACATCAAATTTAGATGATTATTCAGCGGAAAATCAAGACCACCTCCTTGATTCTGTAGAAAATTTTGATTTATCTCCCACCTTTGACGAAGAAGATTTAGAGGATACTAAACTTTCAAGTTTTGACTCTACAGTGGATAAAGATACAGAGCCTTTAGGGCTTAATAACGCCATATCGTTAGAAGATTCTTCATACTATTCAGAGCAAGATGAACGTGAAGACTTTCAAAATCTTGATGAAATGAGTGTTGAAGAAACTAAAATTGATCTCGCTCGTGCCTATATTGACATGGGTGATTCAGCTGCTGCAAAATCTATTTTGGAAGAAATCCAAGAACAAGGCACTGAAGATCAAAAATTGATTGCTAAAAAATTACTTAATAGTTTATAAACGCTGATGCAATAGCCACTATTAAAAATAATTATGAAAATACTTATTTTTGAATATATTTGTGGCGGTGGTTTTTCATCTAAAAAAATACCCAAACATTTAGCCACGGAAGGCTTCTTAATGCTGAAATCATTAACCGATGAACTTATGGAAAGTGGAAATCATGAACTTTCTATTTTAATAGATCAACGGTTTATTCCGCAGTTGGATGAGACACTTAACTTTATTCTTATCAATAATGAGGATAACCTTTTAACCATCTTTCAAAAAACGTTATCTCACATTGATGCTGTGTGGATAATTGCCCCTGAAACAGAACATACTCTCTATACCTTCACACAACTGGTTCAACGTTCCAATAAAATATTACTCTCTTCACCTTGTTGTGCTATCAAAAAAACCGCCGATAAATGGCAAACCTTCCAACACTTGTCCGCCCATAAAATTGCAACGGTCAATACCGTTCTATTAAAAAAAAATGCGTCCATTTTTCCCAAAAAAACTGTATTAAAAATACGCGATGGGGTTAGTTGCGATAATAGCTTTATTATTCAAAATCAACAAGAATTAACCCTAAAAATAGCTCAATTTAATAATTTAGAAGATTATATTCTTCAACCTTTTATCGAAGGAAAAACCGTAAGTCTATCTGCCTTATTTAAACATGGAAAAGCACAGTTTATTTGTGCCAATCATCAAGAGATTATTATTATAAATCAACATTTTAAACTCCTATCTTGTCACGTAAATCATGAAACTAAACAAGATCAGTTTCAATTACTTTTAAATAAAATTGCATACGCATTTCCAACACTCTGGGGCTATGTTGGCATTGATCTTATCCAGCAATCGCACCAATTAGTTGTCGTAGAAATTAATCCCCGATTAACCACCTCTTATGTTGGAATTAAGCCCGCATTAGGCATTAATATAGCCGAAGAAGTGTTACGGTTAATCCATTGTGATTTACGTCGCCCCCAAACCTTGACCAATCAATCAGTCTTGATCCCTATCGCTTAAATTTTATGACTATGAATACACCTAAAACAATCTATCTTAAAGATTATTGCCTTCCTCATTATCTAATCCATCATGTTGATTTAAGCTTCCATCTTGACCCACAGAAAACTCGCGTTATTGCGGAACTCAAGCTACAACACAACCCTTTAAGCGAAAATAAATCATGCGAGTTAACACTTTTAGGCGAACAGCTCGAATTAATCCAAATTACGTTGGATGGACAGATATTAACGACCCAAGATTACGAATTAACCAACGAATCATTAACCATTTACAAACTGCCTCGCCTTGAAAGTTTTAAGTTAAAAATTGAAAATTTTATTAATCCTACCGCTAATACAGCGCTTGAAGGATTATATCTATCTAACAATATGTTATGTACGCAATGTGAAGCTGAAGGCTTTCGGAAAATCACCTATTATTTAGACCGCCCTGACATAATGGCAACATTCACCACCACATTGATAGGCGATAAAACGCAATACCCTGTGCTTTTATCCAATGGAAATCAAATAGCGGTAGGTGAGCTTGATAACAATTGTCACTGGACAAAATGGGAAGATCCTTTTGCAAAACCGTGTTATCTTTTTGCCTTAGTCGCAGGTCAATTAAGTGTTCTTGAAGATCAATTCATCACCATGACAGGACGTGAAATTACCCTACAAATTTTTGTAGAAGCGACAGATATAGACAAATGCGCTCATGCAATGAATTCGCTAAAAGCGGCAATGACATGGGATGAAAAAATTTATGGACGAGAATATGATTTAGATTGTTATATGATTGTTGCTGTCAGTCATTTCAATATGGGTGCGATGGAAAATAAGGGCTTAAATATTTTTAATACTAAATTTGTACTCGCAAGTCCTGATACGGCGACAGATAGTGATTATGAAGGGGTTGCGGCTGTTATCGCGCATGAGTATTTTCATAATTGGTCGGGAAACCGTGTCACCTGCCGAGATTGGTTTCAATTAAGCTTAAAAGAAGGCTTTACCGTTTTCAGAGATCAAGAGTTTTCAGCCGATCACGGCTCGCCTGCGGTTAAACGCATTGAAGATGTTAATTTATTACGAATGCATCAATTTGCAGAAGATGCAGGCCCTCTTGCCCATGCCATTCGTCCTGATTCCTATATTGAAATCAATAATTTTTATACCTTAACGGTTTACGAAAAAGGCGCAGAAGTCATACGAATGCTACACACCCTTTTAGGAAAAGAGCAATTTCGCGCGGGAAGTGATTTATATTTTAAACGCCATGATGGACAAGCGGTTACTTGTGATGATTTTATTCAGGCAATGGAGGACGCAAATGACATCTCACTCACACAATTTAAACGTTGGTACACTCAAGTCGGCACCCCCGTGGTTAATGTTTTAGAAACGTATAATCAACAAGCACAGACCTTAACCTTAACGCTTGAACAATCGCATAAAGCGCCTGAACCACTGCAAATTCCTATTAAAATTGGCTTATTAAATGCAGACGATGGATCGCTTGAAAGCATACAATTAGGGATATCAGGCTCTGTTGATGAAATAGTTTTATCACTGACTAAAGAATCCCAACAATTTGTATTTAAGGGCTTGAAAAAACAGCCTATAGTGTCATTATTACGATCTTTTTCAGCGCCGATTAAGTTAAACCAACCACAAACACCAAAAACTTTAGCCTTTTTATTAAGCCATGATACCGATCCATTTAATCGTTGGGAAGCGGGACAAAAATTAGCGGTTAATCTTATTTTTTCCTTAATTGAGGATATTCAACAAGACCGTCCATTACGCCTGAATCCACTATTTCTGGATGCTTTTGAACAGGTTTTAAATCAGCAATGGGATGATTTAGCGTATTTTTCATTATTATTAACACTCCCTGCTGAACTTTATGTCGCTGAACAAATGACCCCCATTGATGTAGATGCGATTCATCAAGCGCTAGAATTTATCAAAGATCAATTAGCGGAAAAATTTCAGTCTCAATTTGTCGCGCTGTATCAGCAACACCATCAAAATCACTCAACACAATTAGATCCAATTTCAATTGGCAAGCGACGTATTAAAAATTGTTGTTTAACGTATCTATCTCGGCTTAAACATACAACAGCACAATCGTTAATAGCAAAACAGTTTGAAAACGCGCGTACTATGACCGATCAAATTGTCGCTCTTCAATTGATTATTAATACTCAGCACCCTGAGCAATCCCATTATTTAGACGTTTTTTACCAACAATGGCAACACGATGCCTTAGTCATTGATAAATGGTTTGCATTACAAGCGACCAGTAGCCATTCAAAAACGTTTTCAAATATACAAAAATTAGGACAACACCCTGCTTTTGATTTAAAAAACCCTAACCGACTGCGTTCATTAATTGGCAGTTTTAGTCGAGGAAATCCTGTGTGCTACCATGCAAAAAATGGTGAGGGTTATCAATTTTTAGCTGATCATGTTATCCAGTTAAACAGCATTAACCCTCAAGTTGCCTCCAGAATGCTGACAACGCTTACACAATGGCAGCGTTTTGATGTATCGCGTCAACAATTAATGAAAATACAATTAGAACGAATTGTAAATACCAAAGATATTTCAAAAGATGTGTATGAACTCGCCAGTAAAAGCTTGTCTTAGTTGGTTTTTTGTTTGGATGCGCGTTTTTTCATAAAATTGGCGAGCGTTTTTGCCGCCCAACTTCTGGGTAAAAAAGTACCATTTTGGGTGTAATGTAATTTATATTCGTTATTAACAATGGCATGAAACAAATGCTCACCCAACTTAGTTGAACAAAAAAGCACTTCATCATCTTCTTTAATTCTATAATTATGATCAGGTAATACAATGGTTTGATCGCCTGATTTGATGACAAACACCACCACTTCTAAGGCTCGATTACGGTTATCAGGGTTTCGTAATAAATCCCCTAAAAAAACGGTTTCCCCTCTATTAAGCCATTGAATAACCGCTTTACTTTTTTCATGCGTAAAATGTAAGCTGGTTAAATAAGGTGTTTTATCACCAATCGTATTTTTTAATGTCTCAATGACTCGCTCCATTTCTCGAGCTCTACCGACCTTATTTTCCAATAAATAAGCAAAAAAAGACTTTAAAAGCGGCGCAATTAATAAAAATAAAATTTTCTGAGCGGTCACTAATGTCGGTTGCATAATGATATTGGTTTTAGTGGCCGCAAAAGTCACCTCATTATAATGATGGTTTTGCCGTGTAATCGTAAATAAATTGGGGTTAGAATGACGCGCATTTAATAAAATACCCAAATTATGCCCATCATCACTAGTGCTAGCAACAATCCCTACCGCCTCGTTGATTTTAGCCTCATCCAGTGTTTTTGACGTTGGACGACCAACAATATAATTTTCATGTTCGTTCACATGACGTGCATCAGGATCAATAATAGTGGTATCAACGCCATATTTTGTTAACACGCGCGCTACTTCCGACCCCATACGTCCGTAACCACAAATTACCCATTTTCCTAATGGGGGTTTAATGTAAGAGCCAATCGTCCCTTTTTTATTTTGAATTAACCATCTATTTAACGCATAAAATCCTGCATTATGCATGGTTGCCGCCAATACCTGAGCAAAGGTTTTAAAGGGGTCTACCACATGAACTTCACCACCCAAATTAGCCAAAGTATCTTCAACATCTTCTAATTTAGACATAGTGATAATTTCAATATTCGGATTTAATACGCGCGCGGTCGTCGAAATTTTTAAATTAACCTCTTCATTATTAGTAATTGCGATAATTGCTTTACAATTTGAGCGTGTAACCCCCGCTTCTAACAAATGTTTAGGAACACTCGCATCCGCATATAAACCTGGCATGGGGACATTATAGTTACGCAAATGCAGGGCTTTGATACGTTCTTCATTTTCATCAATAATGACACAGGGGGTTCGATACTCATTAAGCCCTCGTGCTAAAACACTGCCCGTATCACCAAAACCGCAAAGAATAAAATAATCCGATGCAATACGATTCACACTGCGTGAAAACTTCCATTCTTCCAGCGCCCTTACAAAAAAAGGGTTTTGTAATAAACGTACAATAGCCCCAATCGCATAAACCCAAATCACTACACTGGTGTAAAGACAAATAATCGCCCAAAAACGTTGCGCATCACTAAATGCATAAGGAATTTCACCAAACCCTGTGGTTGTTGCGGTATAGGTCATAAAATAAAAGGCATGAAAAATACTCATTTTTTCATTTTCCACGCCATGTTCATTGATTGAACCTGGAATAAGCGTCATCCCTAAAATAGAAAAGGAATATACAACTAATAACGCCATAATTGGGCGGCGCATTTCACGCATAATAATAAAAGTAACACGTGTTAAATCGACAGGACGTGGCATATTCGGCTCTCTTATACGGTTATAAGCGTGACATCAATGTTTCGCTCACAAGAATAACGGCTGAAATAATATTGGCCAATAAAGCCCCACCTGAAAGTGAAACAATACCTGCAATCACTTCAGACGTTACCCCTGTTCCTGTAATATGTTCAGCAAATGTCCAGTAGGTTGCTGCCATAATCAATTGTAAATCAGCCACCAAACTGGTTGCTAATAACACCGCTCCAATTTGCGATCGGTCTCCTAATTTTAGAATAGTGGCGATCAAATTAACCACGATGACCATAAACAATTCAAATACATTATGATGCTTTAAATTGCCTATTTCTCCTAAAAAAAAACTAAAATTTAAGGTGAGCGCCAATACAATAAAAAAACCAAAAATCACTTTTTCCAAATTCATCTATCCCTCCGTTATTCATAAAGAATTCGTATAACTGACCTATGTTAACCGAAAGACATATAGAACAAAAATTTGAAGCCTTAACTCTAAAATAAAACACGGGGAAGCGGCTCAAACACGGTAAAATCAATCCTATTTTTATTAGATTACACAAAATGTCAGAACTAACCCGCTTACGAATAGATAAATGGCTATGGACGGCTCGATTTTTTAAAACGCGAAGACTCGCTTCAGAAGCGGTTTTAGGTGGGAAGGTTCATCTAAATGGCCAACGCTGTAAGCCCAGTAAAGAAGTAAAAGTTGGTTCAATACTCCTGATTCATAAAGATCAATATCGTTGGGAACTCACGGTTTTAGCGTTAAATAAACAACGCCGTCCAGCATCCGAAGTCAGTGTGTGGTACCAAGAAACCACGGAAAGTCATGAAAAACGTCAGCAGCAAATCATTGACTATAAAGAACAAAGACAGTTATTACCGCATTCCGAGCGAGAATCACGTCCTAATAAAAAACAACGCCGCCAAATTCATCGCTTTAAACAAAATGATAGGTAAAAAATTATAAACAGGTTGGGGGTTTTGGTAATCCTGCAATTTTACAGGCATATTTTAAAGGTCCTTGAGGAAATAATTTATGCAAATAACGACTATTCCCTTTTTCAACCCCAAGTTTTTTAGCAATCGCTTTAGTAAATACTCTGGCATTGGGTAAATGTTGATAATCGTTATAATATTGGCGAATAAAAAAAATAATTTCCCAGTGTAAAGGACTTAATTGTAAATGATTTTCCCCTGCTAAAAAAATAGCAACTTCTTTTGTCCAGTCTTCTATATTACACAAAAAACCTTCATCGTTTAATCTTAATTCCATGTTTGTATTCAAGCGAGTTGAGACATTAAATCCAATATTATTTATGTTCAATATTTTAACCATAACCTTAGCTTTTCGTTACATTTGTTTATTATTTGCACTAAAAAAGAGCAAAATAAGTGATCCAAACGTTAAAAAATAGATATTTATTTCTAAGTACAACGCTAAAGTAATCAGGGAGCAAGTCTACTTTGCCTGTTATGGCATTTTTTTTGCTTGATTCATTTTATTAAAATTTAGAGAAAAATAACATGTCTTATTTAGAGCCGACAGAGTTTGTAAAAAAAATGGTTGATGCAGGTGAGTCGAAGGTCTATATGTCAACAAAAGATACTTTAATTCGAGCCTTTATGGCGGGCGCGACCTTAGCCCTTGCTGCTATTTTTGCCATCACCGTTATCATAAAAACAGGCTCTCCACTGCTGGGTGCTGTTTTGTTTCCTGTTGGTTTTATTATGTTGTATTTAATGAAGTTTGATTTGTTAACGGGTGTCTTCACGTTAGTCCCACTAGCGTGGTTAGACAAACGACGAGGTGTGAGCTTTAATCAAGTTTTGCGTAATTGGGGCTTGGTTTTTTTAGGAAATTTTGCAGGGGCTTTAGCGGTGGCTTTTATGATGTCTTTTATCTTGACCTACGGCTACAGCATAGATGGTGGGGCGATTGCTGAAAAAGTCGGAAAAATCGGTGAGGCACGCACATTAGGCTATAAATCGCATGGTGTCGGCGGTTGGTTTACCATTTTTATTCGTGCCATGTTATGCAATTGGATGGTTTCTATGGGCGTCGTTGGCGCGATGATTTCAAGCTCAGCGACAGGTAAAATGATGGCAATGTGGATGCCTATTATGCTGTTCTTTTTTATGAGTTTTGAACATTCAATTGTCAACATGTTCTTATTTCCATTCTCTATGATTATGGGCGGAAACTTTACCCTAATGGATTACCTTATTTGGAATGAATTGCCCACAGTATTTGGTAATTTAATTGGCGGCTCATTATTTGTTGGACTGCCTTTGTATTACACTCACGTTAAAATGAGCCCTGAGCGTCAGTTAGACTAAAACTACACTCCTCAATAAACCGATTGTGAGTGAAATGCAATCGGTTTTAATTCATGAATAATAGGCTACTTATTGTTCCAAACAATCCCGTAACGCAACCAAATTTAACATCATTATTCACCTTCCAACATCGCTTCAATATCGTCTTCAACCGTACTAATACCTTTCAATGCAAATTTTTCAGTAAGGATATTTAAAACCTCTTCATTAAAAAATGGCGGCAAGGTCGGGCCTAAACGGACATTTTTAATTCCCAGCGCCAATAAAGATAAGAACATAATAATCGTTTGTTGTTCATACCATGCAATATTAAAAGAAACGGGGAGGACGTTTAAATCATTCAGCCCTAGACGTTGTTGTAGATTTTCTAAAAATTGAAGAATGACCGAAAAATCATTACTTTGCCCCACATCTAATAAACGTGGAATACCATTAATATCCCCTAATTCTAAATGATTAAAACGATATTTTGTTTCCCCACAGGTCAAAATAAGACAATTTTTCGGTAATTTTTCCACCAATTCGGTGTAATAACGCCGTTCTTTATGACGACCGTCACAGCCTGCAATGACAATAATACGGCTAATACTTTCCGATTGAAGTGCGCTAATAATTTCATCCATCAATGCGTTAAGGCTTTGTAAACTATACCCTGTTGGAAGCGTGTGTTCGGTTAATAAAGTGGGGGCTGAATTCTGTTTAGCTTGTTCAATAAGAGGAGTGAAATTTTTTGCAGGGTTGGATTTTTGATCGGCAATATGAGGAATAGCATCCCAGCCAACCATACCTGTGGTGAATAATTTTTCAATATAGGTTTTCTTCGCTTGTTGGAGACTATTACTGGTGATTAATAATGCGCCGTTAAATTTGGCAAATTGATTTTTTTGATCCTGCCATGCACCGCCATAATGCCCTGCCAAATTAAAAAAGCGTTTAAAAGCGGGGTAAGCGTGAGCGATAAGCGCTTCGCCATGCGTGTAAACATCAATGCCTGTGTCTGCCGTTTGTTCCAACACCGCTTGAATGTCTTGAAGGCTTGAACCTGAAATTAAAATCCCTGCTTTATTCCAAACATCGGTATGAACTTGAGTGGGAACAGGTTCGCCAAAGCGTTTTATATTCGCCTGATTTAATAAGGCCATTGCCTCTACGCCTAATTTTCCACATTCTAAATTGAGTGCTAGGGCTTCGTCTATGCTGTGTTGGTTGAGGGAAAAATTTAAGGCGTGATGAATAAAGGTATAAAATTTTGATGCCTCTTTACCCAACATTAAGGCATGATGCGTTATGGAGGCCAATCCTTTCACGGCATAGACTAAGGATTCTCGCAAACCATGATAGCCTTCATTGTCGTTGGCTAAGGAAGGCACACCCACCGACTCCCCTTTTTTGATAAAGGCTTTTTCATCAATCGTATCATATTGCCACAGGGCTTCTTCTGGTACAGATTCGAGCGCGGGTAATTGTTTGGCTAAAGCGTTGCGCCGTTGAACCGACTCGGTAATTAAGCCCACAAATTCAGCCGAATCAAAGTTCACATTGGTGACGGTGGCATATAATGCGCGCGCACTAAATTGGTTGCAACGTGTCAGGTCAATGGTTGAGTCTTGCGCTTTAACGGCGTAAAACGATAAGCCTTTTAGGGTATACACCAATAAATCATGCAAACTGGATAAGGGAGCTTTTTTACCGCAAATTCCTGTGGTGTCACAGGCTTTATTTTTTTTGGCTTCTTGGCAATGGTAACAAAACATGTTTGAACTCTTAAAATTTAATCGGGGAATAGGGCGTAGGATGAATTTTAGCGCAAGCTTTTAAATCGGTACAGTAATTTGAGCGCCTCTTTGGGAGTCATCTCATCAGGGTTTATTTCAGCTAAAAGACTTAAGATAGGGTGATCCTCATCTTCTGAAAACAAATCTCCTTGAGCGTCATCAACGACTAATTGTTGCTCTTGATAAGATTTTTTTTCTAACGAGTGTAATTTAAGTTTGGCTTGTTCAATCACCCCTCGTGGCACGCCAGCAAGCGCGGCAACTTGCAAACCATA
>JAGLEW010000156.1 GCA_023144875.1 Methylococcales bacterium | reverse complement strand
GTAATTTGTTCGTCATCAGTCATTAAATTAGGCTGAAAGAGCGGGTCTTGAATTGGTTTTTTATCCGCCTTGGCTTTTTCAATTTTAAGATTAAAACCTTGTAAGTTTCTAACCCCTAATTTTGACATCAATTGATAACGACGTTCCATTTCCCCTACCGCCCATCGGAGTGCATTACTGGCTTCTTTCATGTCAGTGACGACAGGCGTTAATAAATGGGGAATATCGGCGTACACGGATAGTTCTAACATTTTGGGATCAATCATAATCAAGCGCACTTTTTGAGGCGTTGACTTAAATAATAAGCTTAAGATCATGGTGTTAATCGCCACCGATTTTCCAGATCCAGTTGTCCCTGCGACTAATAAATGCGGCATTTTCCCTAAATCAGCCATCACAGGCTGCCCTGAAATATCTTTGCCTAAAATAAGTGTTAACGGTGAAACTGCGCCTGCAAATTCTTTTGATAACAGTAAATGACCAAAGGAAACCAACTCACGTTTTTTATTGGGAATCTCCAAGCCAATAACAGGTTTTCCTTCAATAATATCCACTACTCGCACTCTTGAAACCGATAAACCTCGAGCAATGTCTTTGGTCAAACCTGTAATTCGACTGACCTTAACCCCAGGTGCCAGTAATAATTCAAAGCGAGTAATCACAGGGCCTGGTAATTTATTCACCACTTGAACGGAAAGATTAAAATCATTTAACACCGTTTCAACTAACGATCCAATTTGATCTAATTCAGAAGTAGAATAGCCTTCAATTTTATTTTCTTTTAAGCTAATCAGTGAAGGGTCTGGCAATATATATTTAGGCTTAACCGCAGGTGGTGGCGGTGGCGGCGCTTTTTTATTGGCAACCACCAATGGCTTTTTAGGTAAACTGTTCACTTTTGAATCATCAATTTTCAAAAAATGTAAATTTTTAAATTCAAATGCTGGTTCTTTTTTAACGGGTTTCGGTTTTGGTTTTTTTGGAGGGGCTTTCAGCGGTTTTCTAAGAATATATTTATACACCAGTTCAATGGTTTTTTGACGTAAAAACTCACCTAAAAAAATTAGTCCTTGTCGTGTATGGTAACCAATAAACTCTATGCCTGAAAAACCTCTTACAACACTAATACCTAAAATACAAACCAGTAATATCAGTCGGGGCCCTATCGTTTTCCCTAAAACAATCATGAGTGAATCCCCCGCAGCATTTCCTAAAATACCACCTTGTCCATGAGGTAATTGGGGTGAAAGGTTTGAAATAAATAAATAGGCGACGACACAAGCCATCAATACAGCAAAAAAAACCGCCATGACGAAAAAAATTCGGCGTCCATGAAAACGGTGTTTTTTTTGTAAAAAACGACGATAGGCGTATGAGCCAAATAGGAAAGGAAATAAATAACCAATGATTCCAAATAAACTTAAGATAATATCGGCTATTAATGCGCCTATTTCACCAAACGCATTGGAATATTCTGTGGTTGAACGTTCAATTGACCAAGCGCTATCATTGCCATCAAAAGTAAATAATATAATTGCAGAAATGACTGCAAAAATTGAAAAAAGTAGTCCTAAAAGGTATTGATGAATCCTCTTTTTATTTTTTTCAAAAAAAGTCTTTATAAAAACTTTCATGGACGTTTAATCTTGATCTAAGCCAATAAAATCCCACATATCTTCTACAAAGGTTTCATTGTCTTTAATATCAATGGGGGCGCCATTCGGATAGTTTTGTTCATACACTCGACGACTATCCGCCGCCAAATCGTCTAAATTGAGTTTAAGATAGGCTTTTTCCATAATTTGCAAGGCATAAGGGGTTGCCGTGGTGCAAGGTTGAGGCCGTTTAGATTGACACTCTTCCACAATAGCACTCGCACGATTAGCCGCCGCCACATACGCTCTGCGTTTCATGTAAAAATTGGCAATGTGCAGTTCATGGCGTGATAAATAATCCCGCAAGGCAATCATTCGTTGATTGGCATCTTTGATATATTGGCTTTTTGGAAAACGCCGCAGTAATTCTTCAAAATTTGCGTACGCTTCTCGGTATTTGCTAATATCACGCTGAGTACTATCGGTCGGCACATAGCGATATAAGAAGCCTAAATTGCGGTTAAAATTAATCAATCCTCGCAGATAATAGGCATAATCGGCATTAGGGTCTCTGGGGTTAATTTTAATAAACCGATCGACAGCGGCCAGCGCGGCTTCGGTATCCTCATTTTTATAATACGCATACGCAATATCAAGCTGGGTTTGGGCGGCGTATTTTCCAAAAGGGTATCGGCTTTCTAACGCTTGATATAGTTCAATTGCTCGGGCATAATTTTCCGCCTCCATTGATTTTTTAGCGGATTCATAAAATTTTGAGGCGCTCCAATCAACATACTTATCTGAATAATCGTTTTCAGTTTTTGTTAAGCTATCCAGTGCGGCACAGCCTGATAATGTGATTAAAAAAACACAAATGAATAAAATTTTTACCAAAATAAATCGCATATTGGTCATGACACGTTGTAAGATTAAAGGTTTTTGCCGATGAAGACTTCAGGCAGAAATTAAAATATGAGTATAACTTACAATAGATAATTATGGCGATATTAACAGCGACGGTTCCCGATGAAATGGCGGGAATGCGGTTAGATCAAGTCCTTTCTAAGCTTTTTTCTGATTATTCCCGTAGTAAATTACAAACATGGGTAAAATCTGAACGGGTGAAAGTGGATGGTGTGTTTTTAAAAACCCGTACTAGGCTTGAAGGCGGTGAATGGATTGAATTAGATGCTGAACCTGAGGCAGTTTTAAATTGTGAAGCTGAAAATATTCCGTTGGATATTGTTTATGAAGATGAGGCATTGCTCATTGTCAATAAACCTGCGGGGTTGGTCGTGCATCCAGGCGCTGGAAACTGGACAGGAACGTTACAAAATGCGTTGCTTTATTACAATGAGTCGCTGAATGTTTTGCCCAGAGCGGGGATTATTCATCGGATTGATAAAGAAACCAGTGGCTTGCTTATGATTGCGAAAACCTTAGCGGCTCATTATAGTCTAAGCAATCAATTGCAATTAAGAACGATTAAACGTGAATATATTGCCGTGGTTCGTGGTTGGATGACAGCGGGTGGCACTATTGATGAACCCATCGGGCGGCACCCTCAAGACCGTATTCGCTATACGGTGAGAGACGAAGGCAAAGAGGCGGTAACCCATTATCGTTTGATGGAACGTTTTGAGCGTTACAGTGTTATTCGAGTCAAACTAGAAACAGGTCGTACGCACCAGATTCGTGTTCACATGGCGCATTTGCATTATCCTTTAGTCGGTGATCCTTTGTATGGCGGTAGTTTTCAAATGCCCGCAAAATGCAGTCCAACCTTAGAAACTGAATTACGAGGCTTTAAACGTCAAGCGCTTCATGCCACCAAGTTAGGCTTAGTGCATCCTGTGACACAAGAAAACATGTACTGGGAGCAAGCGTTACCACAAGACATGACATTATTAATTAAGGCACTATCAGAAAACGAAAAGCCGCTAACAACGTAAGGCATCGGGTAAAAAAAACTCACTGACTAATAAAGGTTGGTTTTGAATCGCATAAACCGTTCGTCGTCCCCAAATAGCAGGGCTTATGGGCAAAGATTCATTCCAATGTTTTTTCTTAAGTAAACTAATATCCATTGCCAAACGTTTTAAATAAGGGTCTGAAAAAATAACCTCACCTAAAGGACGAGTGCCTAAATGCGATAATTGCCGCTGTGCGTTGGTGATTGTCTTTTTAGGTAAAATGGTTCGGGCTAAAATCAGTGGTTTTTCATCAGCGGATAAAAGGACTTCTCGGATTAGACAATAACGGTGTGGGTATAAATTAAGATGTTTGGATTCACTTAAAAAAGGCGATTTCCACTGATGAAACAAAATTTTAACGTTAACCGCATCGCCATGCGTATTGCGTAATCGTTGAGTTAAGGAGTTTTTTTCATTAATCCAAGAGGCAATGTTTTTGGGTAAGTGGTGACGAATGTAAGGGGAGTAAGATTTCCAGCAAGGCTCGACTGAAAATAAAGAACTGTTGGTTAGCAAAGTTAAATCTCAAAAAAATCAAGGTTTATTAGGTATAAGTCAGCCCTCAAAAGGTTTGAGAGCTGAAAACAAGCAAATAAATTATCGTTTTAAGAAAAAATATAAATATTTACATTTTAAAACCATTCCCTTGCCTTTTTTCTCAATAACACGGCAAGTTTCATATTTTTCTCGACCCGGTGTGCTTTGTTTTTTAATGGCACCATCAACCACCGAATATTTTAACTGAATCGACATTTCACGCGTTCTTGCACGAGTGTCTTTTGCAGAGGTCATGATTGTCCCATCTTTTTTAAAATCCCAAAGAATATTAACGGGTTTTTTTTCTTTATGTAAAGCGGGTGCTTCCGCGTATAACTTCCATTTTCCCAGAATGGACGAATTATCTTTAAGTTTAATATCCTCTGCTGCGTGAACAAAAGAAGCGCTCAGAACTAACGCCAACATAGGCAGTAAGGTACTGGATTTTTTCATGATTTTTGATCCTTAAAGGAAAGTTACGAGAATACAAACTTTGATTATAACAATTAATGGGCTAAGGTATGGTTTAAGATTTCAAATAAACATCGTAACGCACCAGTTTACCCTTAAAACACATGGGCGGTTTTTCCCCTAAAGGCTCGGCATATAAAGGGCTTTTGACTACCACACGTTTCCCCGTAATTCGCATAGCCATCTCAAATAATTGTTGTTTATCCTCATCCTGCCCTAATACCTGTTGCAAAATTTGAATGGACTTTTTAGCTAAGGCGGATTTTTTACGTTTTGGAGGAAACATAGGGTCTAAATAAATACAATCAGGGATTGTTTGAAGATTACCTAATAAATTAATGGCATTCCCTTGGGTGAGTTTTGGGGCACTAAGTTGACGTATTTGTACCCACTTTGTTTGCGTTAACCGTAAAAAACCATCCTCCAGTAAAGCACTCATCATAGGAGAACGTTCAAAACATTCAACCTCATAACCCATCCTAAATAAGGCAAGCGCATCCTGTCCCCAGCCTGTAGTGACATCAATAACGGTATTTGTTTGCCGCCCAATGGCTTTGGCTAAATCATTGTGTTTTGGCGCAGGGTACGAGTGTTGCTCCCCTGAGCGTGGAGCAATATTAACGCTTATCCCCTGTTTATTGGGGGTGTTTTTATCAACCAGTACTAAGATATTATTTTGATAACTTAAAAAATATTCGATGGAAAGGTTGTTTTTAACAGATTCAAACAAAGGAACTTGTAATTTTTTTGCCAATTTTTGCAGGGATTCAATGGCCTCACCTTCTGAAATAAGCACCGCAAACTTAGATGGTAAAACAAAGGGTTGATTATCCATAAATAAATTTTAAAAGCTTAAAAACAAAGGCTTATGCTACACTATTTTTCACAAAATTAAATGTTCAGGAGCATACATGTCAACTCAGTCGTCCGAAAAACTAGGTCTCGCCTTTTCAGGTGGAGGGTTTAGAGCCTCTTTTTTTCATATCGGCATTTTAGCGCAAATGGCAGAACAAGGATTGTTACGTTCTGTCGAAGTTATTTCTACCGTCTCAGGTGGTTCAATTATTGGCGCTTTGTATTATTTACATGTTAAAAAACTGTTAGAAAGTAAAACAGATGAATATATTACCGATCAAGATTACGTGGATATTATCAGTAGGATTGAATTTGATTTTTTAAGAGCAACTGAAAAAAACATTCGCCTGACAACCTTTAAGAATATTTTCAAAAATTTTTACATGATTGTCAGCCCTAATTATTCACGCAGTAATCGCATTGCGGAGCTCTATAATAAATTACTCTATCAAACGGTCATTAGTACGTTAAATACCCCCGTTGAAATGCAAGAATTAAAAATTTATCCGCCTGAAAGTCCCCAATATTTTAGCCCTAAAAAACACAATGCCTTTCGACGTGCCAAAGTGCCTACGTTGGTGATTAATGCAACCACCTTAAACAGTGGTCGTAATTGGCAATTTACCGCACAAACAATGGGGGAACCACCCAATGGCCGTTACAATGAAAATACGACTAAATTTATTGATGTGGATAAAAAACCGATTCGCTTACGCAGAGCGCGTAATGGCTATAAAAGCATGGTGAAACGCCAACAAAGATTCCCTCTAGGCTATGCCGTCGCAGCGTCTGCCTCCGTCCCCGGTTTATTTGCGCCCCTTGCCATCAAAGGCTTGTATTATGATCGTGACAAAAAAGAGTCCGTTTTACCATTGTTAGTCGATGGCGGGGTCTTTGATAATCAGGGTACGGAAGCGTTGTTAGATAATAATTGCACACAATTTGTCATCAGTGATGCCTCAGGACAAATGGGGATTGAAAATCAAATTGATTCCAGTGCTATTTCATCTTTTTTACGAGTCAGTGAAATTTTACAAGACCGTGCGCGCAGTGAAGTCCTGTTGCATCTGATTGAAAAAATACGCGATGATTCTAAAATCGCTTTTATGGATTTACGAAAAGGGTTAAGCATTCGTGAAATTAGCTGGATTAATGAAGACAATAAACCCGCTGAACGCGATAAAATTACCCCACCTAAAACAGAATCCTTTGGGGTTTCGCCCAAAGTACAAGAAAAATTGGCGAGAATGCGAACTGATTTAGACGCATTTACCGAAGTTGAAGCCTACTCCTTAATGCGTGATGGCTATTTAATGAGCGCTAAGGATTTAAAAATATTTTCTACGGATGAAAATAAAAAGAAAATAGATGCTCAACACGAGTGGCGATTTAATAAAGTTGCTTATTGGATGGAAAACCCCACGCCTCAGTATTTAAAACAACTTGATATTGCGCAATTAACCTTTGGCAAAGTATTAAAAGTATTTGCTTGGCTTTGGATTCCCATTATTTTTGCTATCGCATGGCTGATGTATCAATGCTGGCCTTTCTTAATGAATATTGCCACCAGTTCGATTCCTGTTTACCCGCTGGCCATTTTATTGTCACTGTGGGTGATTGATAAATTAATGTTTAAAGGCATTCGCTTTTTTCCCTTTTTAAAATACCCCTACCGATTGATTCACCTAATACGGTCAGTGATTCGAGGGCTGGTTTTTTGTTGGGGGGGCTTGTTGATTATGCTGTATTTACTCATATGCAATCCCATTTATCTAGCCTATGGACGCGTCTCTAAATTAAAAAAATAATGCAGGTGATTAAACTAGGCGGTAGTTTGGAAAAATCAAACAAACTCACTCAGTGTTTAGAAACTATCCATAAAATGCCGTCTAACCTTGTTATTGTTGCGGGCGGGGGTGTTTTTGCCGATCAGGTTCGTCAGACTCAAAAAAAATGGCATTTTAATGAAACAATCGCTCATGAAATGGCTATTTTAGCAATGCAACAAATGGCGTTATTATTTAAAGGGCTTCAGCCTACGTTTCAATGTTTAGAGTCGGTTGCTGCAATTAAATCTCAAGTAGGTCAGCAACCTATTATATGGTTACCCAAAATACAAGAATTAAATCAAGCAGGTATTGGTGCTAATTGGAATATTACTTCAGACAGTTTAGCCGCGTGGCTTTCAATGACAATACAGGCAAGTCATTTAACGCTTATAAAATCAACCCCTGCTGCTGATAAGCTTGATTCGATCACCGAATGGGTAAAAAATGAGGTTGTTGATTCGGAATTTTCCGCCTTTACTAAAAAAGCACGGTTTAACATTCAAATAATGAGTGCCGAGAAATTTTGTAGCTCAGTCTGTTAACAACAAAAAGCCCGATAAGGGCTTTTTGAATGGATATTTTTTATGCAGGGGTGACATTAACAGCGGTTAAGCCTTTTTCACCCGTTTCAATTTCAAAAGTAACACTTTGACCGGGATTTAAAGTTTTAAACCCTTCGCCTAAGATAACCGAATGATGTACAAAAACATCTTCACTGCCTTCAGAAGGCTCAATAAATCCAAAGCCTTTTGTATTGTTAAACCACTTTACAGTGCCTATTGCCATTTGGAAAACTCCTTAAAATTAACGCATAAGTTATATCAGCACTCTAACGTTTGAGTCTGATCTGCTTATTGTACTAACATTCAATTAAGATCGCTATTTTAAAAACCCTAATGAATATGATAAAGTTTCACGCTTTGATTTTCTTAAAACCTTTATGCCTGTCCCTTTAAGCCTTTATATACACATTCCGTGGTGTCTTCAAAAGTGTCCATACTGTGACTTTAATTCACATACGCTTAAAAATGTATTGCCAGAATCGGACTATATTGAGGTTTTATTAGCGGATTTAGCGTTTGATATAAAACAATTTAAAATTGACCGCCCCATTGAAAGTATTTTTATTGGTGGCGGTACGCCCAGTTTATTATCGCCTGACAGTATTGCAACGCTATTAGCAGGTATTTCCCGTCAATTAACCATTAAAAAAACGGCTGAAATCACCTTAGAGGCAAACCCTGGAACCTTTGAGCAGGCAAAATTCAAAGCATTTAGACAAGCAGGAATTAATCGTCTATCTATTGGAATACAAAGTTTTAATCAAGCCCATTTAAAAAAACTGGGGCGAGTACATACACAAGCTGATGCCTTACAAGCAGGTGAAATTGCCCGATCCGCAGGTTTTGATAATTTTAACTTAGATTTAATGTTTGGCCTACCACAACAAACACTAGACCAAGCAATAGAGGATATAAAACAAGCAATTATATTAGCCCCCACCCATTTATCCTTGTATCAATTAACCTTAGAACCAAATACCTATTTTCATAAATTCCCACCACAATTGCCCAAAGACGATTTAATTTTTGACATTCAGCAACATTGTCAACAATTACTAAAAAAATCAGCTTATCAACACTATGAAATTTCAGCCTATGCAAAAAAAGATTTTCAATGCCAACATAATTTAAATTATTGGACCTTTGGGGATTACTTAGGCATAGGTGCAGGCGCACACGGAAAAATCAGCCAACAATTACCACAGACAGTTTATCGCACCTCAAAACTAAAAAGCCCCGCGCTTTATCTTGAAAAAATTCGCCAACAAAGTATCGTTATTCCCATAGAAGAATTCCCCATTGAATTTATGATGAATCAATTACGCTTAAAACAAGGATTTTCAGGCGAAAATTATCAAAAAATGACAGGGCTTCCTCTATCAACCTTAGAGCCAGCTTTATCAATAGCCATCACTCAAAAATTTTTAAACCGACAACAAAACCATTATCTTTTGACTGAAAAGGGTTGGAATTTTTTGGACTCCTTATTGCAACTATTTATCACTGAAATTGAGTGACCTAGATAACCTGAGTTTGGGATAAGCGAAACCAAAACGAATAACAAATCATCTCTTCGAATATTAGCAGTCGCTTTAAACGAGATAAACATCTTCGTTGATTAAGCTTCAAGCGTTTTCATCGCCTCTGAAATCCATTGCTCGGCTTCGGTATTAATTTCTCTGGCTTTTTTGCCTTCAACGGTAATCACAGCACCAATTTTAACTTGAATCGTCCCTGGGTATTTTAAAAAACTGTAACGCGGCCAAACTTGCCCCGCATTATGTGCCAAGGGAATAACATCGGTGCCATTTTTATGCGCTAACATCGCCCCGCCTGCACTGAATTTATGATGTTCTTTTGGCGCGGTACGGGTTCCTTCAGGAAAAACCACCACCCACAAGCCTTCTTG
>JAGLEW010000155.1 GCA_023144875.1 Methylococcales bacterium | reverse complement strand
CCTTTCGCGTCAATCAGCAACGTAATACCTGAGTTATCCGTCTTGGTCGCATCACCTTTCGCTTCAGGTAAATTAAGATTTAAGCCTGTCTCTTTTGTGAAAGTCGTCGAAACCATAAAAAAAATCAATAACAAAAACACCACATCAATCATAGGGGTGAGATTAATTTCCAATGGTGGACGTTTATTTTGATGAAAGTTCATTATTGGCTGACTCGATTGCCATGAATAATATCAACTAACTTTAACGATTCTTCTTCCATTTTCAAAACATATTCATCAATTAAACGTGAAAAATAACGGTGGAAAATTAAACTTGGAATTGCAACCGTCAAACCTGCGGCCGTAGTAATCAATGCTTCTGAAATTCCGCCCGCCAATACAGCAGGATTGCCAACACCGCTGACCATAATCGCCGCAAACACTTTAATCATTCCTAAAACTGTTCCGAGCAGACCTAACAAAGGCGTAATCGCCGCAATTGTCCCTAAGGTATTTAAAAATTTTTCTAATCCATGTACCACTTGCCGTCCAGATTCCTCAATACTGGATTTCATAATTTCACGACCATTGTGGCGATTTTCAAGCCCTGAGGCTAAAATAATCCCTAAAGGTGAGTCATTTTTCAAACCTCGAATGGTATTTTCATTAATCTGATTATTTTGTGCCTCTTTCCAAATCTGAGGCACAAGATGTAAGGGTAATATTTTTTTTCGGTTTAACGACCAAAAGCGTTCGCAAACAATTCCCATCGCCACGATTGAGCAAAGAATAATGGGGAACATTATCCAGCCGCCGCTTTTTATTAATTCAAACATAACGTTAAAACTTCCTATTTACAATCATTAAATATGAGTAGGGAACTTAGGGGCAAGCATTGAGTTTTTAAGTTTTCCATCCATATTATAGAATGTTAATTTCCCTTGCTGACTGCACAGCCAGACCTCAAGCGCACCACTTGCAAAATATAAGGCACGTTTTTCCTTCATTTCTTTTTTAGTATTACTATCGGATAACACTTCAATGCAAATTTCAGGGGCGACCGAGCATTCGGCTTCATTAAAAATTAAAGCTTTTCTATCGCTAGATGCCCACGCGACATCTGCGACCTTAGTGCCTTCAGCGGTTTTTATAGCACATTCAACCAGTGCCGCGCCATCGCTCAAATGATTTCGCAATAAACTGGATAGATCGGCTTGATAGAAGGAATGATAAACTTTTGTCGGTGACATAATAATTTTTCCAATTTTATCCAATTCAATTTTAAACGGTAAATTTTGTAAATCAGGATGTTCGCACACTTCTTGCCAATACATGGTTTACCCCTCTTAAAGAATCAGTCGCGCTTCACACATTATACTTTTTAAATCTCGCACCGTTTGAGATAATCCCGAAAAAACCGCCTGTGCAATAATTGAATGGCCAATATTTAATTCTACAATTTCAGGGATAAAACAAATCGCTTCAACATTATGAAAATGCAAACCATGCCCTGCATTCACTTGTAATCCTGCTTGATGAGCATAATGTGCCGCCTGTTGAATTCGTTGTAATTCCACATTTTTCTCAACAGTGTTCATCGCATCGGCATACGCCCCTGTATGTAATTCAATCACAGGTGCACCTGCTAATACCGCCGCATCAATTTGTTGTTCACACGGGTCAATAAACAACGAGACTTCGATGTCTGCGTCTTTTAAATCATCACACGCTTTTTTCATTCGTTCAGATTGCGCCGCAACCTCCAATCCGCCTTCGGTGGTTAGTTCAGCGCGTTTTTCAGGCACTAAACAACAGGCAAAGGGTTTTACCTTGCGGGCAATGGCAATCATTTCATCGGTGACCGCCATTTCTAAATTCAACCGACTGTGTAACATCTCTTTCAATAAAAAAATATCTTGGTCTTGAATATGACGACGATCTTCACGTAAATGAGCAGTAATACCATCCGCACCCGCTTGTTCAGCCACGAGTGCTGCTTGAATAGGGTCAGGATAACGGGTTCCACGCGCTTGACGAAGGGTTGCCACATGGTCAATATTGACCCCTAATAATATGGGTTGTTTCATGTTTAAACCTACCTCTTTTTAAAAATCATTAATAATTTGTTGCCAAACACCTAAAAGCTCTGGCAGTTCTTTTAACATATAACGATCTATATCCACACAAACTAAGCCCTCTTTTAAGGTTAAAAACAGCCATTCATAGCCATTGGTAATCGCCCCAAAAATCACTTTATTCTCAGAAGAATTTTGCTGATTAAATAATTGAGCGGCGTACATTTCAGCAATACATTGGGGAATAGCATCCAGTAAATCTTGATTATGCTTCGCTTCAACCACCGCTAATACAGGGCTTTCAATAAA
>JAGLEW010000154.1 GCA_023144875.1 Methylococcales bacterium | reverse complement strand
TCCATTGCAATGGCGGCATCAGAGGCCGTACCCACACCTGCATCGACTAAAATAGGGACATTGGCATTTTCAACAATCGTTAAAATATTATACGGGTTGCGAATACCTAAACCTGAACCAATCGGCGCGGCGAGTGGCATCACCGCAACACAGCCAATGTCTTCTAAGCGTTTAGCGGCAATGGGATCATCATTGGTATAAACCATGACTTCAAAACCGTCTTTGACTAAATTATGCCCGCCCAATAATTCTCGTCCTAAACGGCAGGTTCTGACGGCTTCTTCGGCGGTAAAGCACCCTGCGGTATTGGGTAAAATGGTGTATTTATCGGGGGAGATGATGTCCAATAAATTAGGTTCGTTAGGGTTTTGTCCGATGTTGGTTCGGCGAATGGCAACGGTGACAATTTCAGCGCCACTGGCTTCAATCGCAAGCCGTGTTTCGTCTAAATCTTTATATTTGCCCGTGCCGACTAATAAGCGTGATTTGAAGGATCGTGAGCCAACAGTAAAGCGATCATCAGAACCTCCGCCAATGGCTTGGACAATTTCGAGTTTATCGTTTTCTTGAAGCCGTTGCTGGGGGTAATCATTAAAGGGTAAAATTTCTTTATTTAGTTCAACTGCAATGCGTTTGTTTGCGAAGCCTAAATCGTTAACAATATCGGCCACTGTGGTACTTTCGGCATAGTCACGGCGATCGCCATTGATAAAAATATTCATGTTTGTTTCCCTTTAATGATTGATATTTCGACGTTTTTGGACAGATTGAGCTAATTGTTCGAGTAATAAGACGGTGTCATCCCAGCCTAAGCAAGCATCGGTAATACTTTGACCATAGTTTAATTTTTTTCCTGCGGTTTGATCTTGTCGCCCTGCGGTTAAGTAACTTTCAACCATTGCGCCCATAATCCGTTTATCCCCATTGGCAATTTGTGCACTAACATCTTCTGCTACCAATAATTGGCGCTGGCATTGTTTTAAAGAATTGGCATGGCTAAAATCAATCATTATATTGGGGGAGAGGTATGCTTTTTCTAAACCTTTAGCAACATGTTGAACACTGACGGCATCATAATTAGGTTGATCATTGCCCCCTCGTAAAATGATGTGGACATCTTTATTTCCTGAGGTTGAAAAAATTGCGGATTGCCCTGCTTTTGTGACTGATAGAAAATGATGGGGACTTCGGGCGGCACCAATGGCATCAATGGCAATTTTAATCGAGCCATCGGTGGCATTTTTAAAGCCAATAGGAGAAGAGATACCTGATGATAATTCGCGGTGGCATTGACTTTCGGTGGTTCTCGCACCTATCGCCCCCCATGATATTAAGTCAGCAATGTATTGTGGGGTGATGAGGTCTAAATACTCGGTAGCGGCGGGAATGCCTAAGGCGTTTAGGTCTAATAAGAGTTTTCGCGCAATATGCAGTCCCTTATCAATATCAAAGCTATCGTTTAAATCAGGATCGTTAATTAGGCCTTTCCAGCCGACGGTGGTGCGAGGTTTTTCAAAATACACCCGCATGATAATGAGTAAATCAGTTTGAAATTTTTCTTTAACTTTTTTAAGACGCTGGGCATATTCTGTGGCCGCTTTAGGGTCATGAATTGAGCAAGGGCCAACAATAACCAACAGACGATCATCCTTACCTTGTAACAGCGATTGTATGTTTTCACGTGCCGCTAATACGGTTTTTGCCGCCGCTTCTGTCGTTGGCATGTCCTTATGAAGTTGATCGGGTGAGATAACCTTATTGATGGCGGTAATTCTCAAATCATCCGTATTATATTTACTGTGCATGGTCGGTGGGCAAGTGAAGGTAAAGCTTAGTATTTTAGCTGTTTTAAATAGAATTGGTGGGGTTAATTTTTATATAAGCCTGCTTTATTTTAAAATTAAGTGTTATAAAGCATATGTAGGACTTTATTCGTTTATTTATTGGGGTTAGACTTGTAAATAATACTAATTTGACCTATCGTTTGAACCAGTTCTGCGTGTGTTTTTAGGCAAATTTGAGCGCTCATTTGTTTTCGTTGGTCGCGTTCTGCACGAATTTTAATCTTAATTAATTCATGGGTGAGCAATGCTGATTTAATTTCAGCTAAGACAGAATCGCTTAATCCTGATTGACCGATCATGACGACAGGCTTTAAGCTATGAGCTTTAGCTTTTAAACTTTTTTTATCCGCTGGATTCACGTATAACCTTACTTTATTAAAAATAAAGCACTATAACAAAAATATGGCTCGAAGCAAAAGCAGTAAGCAATGGTTGCAAGAACATTTTGAAGACGAGTATGTTAAACAAGCGCAGGTGCAAGGTTATCGCTCCCGTGCTGTTTTTAAGTTAATTGAGATTCAAGAAAAAGATAAAATTATTAAAGCAGGCATGAATGTGGTGGATTTAGGGGCTGCACCTGGAGGCTGGTCACAGTATGCCCGAAAAATTATCGGTCAAAAAAATAAAATTATTGCTTTGGATATTTTACCGATTGATCCTTTAAGCGGTGTTGATTTTATTCAGGGTAATTTTACGGAAGAACCTGTTTTAGAAGAATTAAAAAAAATGCTCGGTGATCAAGTGATTGGTTTAGTTTTGTCGGATATGGCGCCAAATTTAAGTGGTAACAAGTCAACTGATCAGGCGCGGGCGTTATATTTAGCCGAATTAGCATTAGATACGGCGGTCACTATTTTAGATAAAGGCGGCGCTTTTTTAGTCAAAGTTTTCCAAGGGACAGGTTTTGATGACTATCATCGACAGATAAAACAATCGTTTAATTCAGTGGTGATTCGAAAGCCTAAAGCATCACGGGCGCGCAGTAAGGAAGTTTATATTTTAGCGAAAGGCTTTAAATAATGACATCTGCCCTTATATCTAAACAAACCTAAATTTAGTGTATATACTGGAATGATTGGTTATTTATGATGGGTTTGTAGAAGAACTTAATCATCGTTAATTTAATACTTTATGACAACAAAAAGCATCCTATAAGGAGCGATTACCTTGAATAATATGTTTAAAAATTTAATTTTATGGGTTGTTATTGCGGTCGTTTTAATGTCCGTTTTTAACAGTTTTGGTTCACGCTCGAACCATAGCGATTCGTCGTTATCGTATTCACAATTTATTGATTCTGTGAAAGCAGGGCAAGTTCAACAAGTTGTAATAGATGATGATGGTGTAATTAAAGGGCGTATGCAGGCAGGGGATAAGTTTAAAACGTATGCGCCGATGGATCTGCATTTGATTGATGATTTATTGGCGAATGGTGTCGAAGTTAAAGCCAGACCTCCTGAGCAAACTTCAATGCTCATGCAAATTTTTATTTCTTTTGGCCCTATTTTATTACTGATTGCGGTGTGGATATTTTTCATGCGTCAAATGCAAGGCGGTGGCGTTGGCGGTAAAGGCGGCGCGATGGGCTTTGGTAAGAGTAAAGCACGGATGCTGGAAGAAGATCAAATAAAAGTAACATTTAAAGATGTTGCTGGTTGTGATGAGGCGAAAGAAGAAGTTGAAGAAATGGTCGATTTTCTTAGAGACCCTTCAAAATACCAAAAATTAGGCGGAAAAGTGCCGCACGGTGCGTTAATGGTTGGGCCTCCTGGAACAGGGAAGACCTTATTAGCACGTGCCATTGCAGGTGAAGCAAAAGTTCCCTTTTTTACCATTTCAGGTTCTGATTTTGTGGAAATGTTTGTTGGGGTCGGTGCTTCTCGTGTGAGAGATATGTTTGAGCAAGCAAAAAAACACGCCCCTTGTATTATCTTTATTGATGAGATTGATGCAGTAGGTCGTCAACGGGGTGCAGGTCTCGGTGGTGGTAATGATGAGCGTGAGCAAACATTGAATCAACTGTTAGTTGAAATGGATGGCTTTGAAGACAATGAAGGTATTATCGTTATTGCTGCAACCAATAGAGCAGATGTTTTAGACAGCGCTTTATTACGACCAGGTCGTTTTGATCGTCAAATTAATGTGGATTTGCCTGATGTGAGAGGGCGTGAACAGATTCTGTCTGTACATATGAAAAAAGTACCGCTTGCAGAAGATGTTATTCCTAAATATCTTGCACAAGGGACTCCTGGTTTTTCAGGAGCAGATTTAGCAAACCTTGTTAATGAGGCGGCTTTATTTGCCGCACGCATAAATAAGCGTATTGTTAGCATGGTAGATTTTGAAAAAGCCAAAGATAAGTTAATCATGGGCGTTGAAAAACGGACGATGGTGATGGATGATAAAGAAAAAAGAAATACGGCTTATCATGAAGCAGGTCACGCAATTGTAGGGCGCTTAGTGCCAGAGCACGATCCTGTTTATAAAATTAGTATTATGCCTCGTGGTCGTGCGTTAGGGGTAACGATGTTTTTACCTGAAAAAGACCAGTATAGTGCGAGTAAATGTAAGCTAGATAGTATGATTTCGAGTCTTTATGGCGGTCGTATTGCTGAAGAGCAAATTTTTGGTTGGGAGCAGGTTTCAACGGGTGCTTCAAATGATATTGAACGTGCGACGGAATTGGCGCGTAATATGGTTACTAAGTGGGGGCTTTCACGTCGTCTAGGGCCTTTGGCGTATAGCGAAGAGGAAGGTGAGGTCTTCTTAGGGCGTTCTGTGACTCAGCATAAATCAGTAGCGGAAGAAACTTCGCATAGTATTGATGAGGAAATTCGTCTTATCATTGATAATAATTACAAACGTGCGCAAGGTATTTTGCTGGATAATGTAGATATACTACACTCAATGGCAGATGCGTTGATGAAGTATGAAACGATTGATAAATACCAAATTGAAGATTTGATGAATCGAAAACCCGTGCGAAAACCTCAAGGCTGGGATGATACGCCAACACCGCCTGATTCAGAGGTCAAAGTTGAAAAAGAAACACCCCCTGTGAAAAAAAATAAAGTACAAACGGGGAACACTGCTAACCAAGGTTAGTTATTTAGAGTATTTCAAAGAAAGGAGGGTTTAAAAGCTCTCCTTTTTTTATGGATTTAACAAAAAAACTAACAGATAGGTTAATTATGTCAAAAAAATATTTTGGTACCGACGGTATTCGTGGAAAGGTAGGGGAATACCCAATTACAGCTGATTTTTTATTAAAATTAGGTTGGGCAATTGGTCGGGTGTTTGCTGAAGAAGGCAATGGTTTTGTTTTAGTGGGGAAAGATACACGAATTTCTGGCTACATGTTTGAGTCTGCTTTACAGGCGGGGTTATCTGCTTCAGGGGTAGATACGCATTTATTAGGGCCGATGCCAACACCTGCGATTGCGTATTTAACGAGGACATTGAGAGCAAGTGCAGGTATTGTGATTAGTGCGTCTCATAATCCATATTATGATAATGGGATTAAAATATTTTCCGCTGAGGGGACTAAGCTTCCTGATGAGCTTGAGCATAAAATAGAAGAATATCTTGATCGGCCTGTGACGACCGTTGAATCGGCTTTATTAGGAAAAGCAAAGCGAATTGAAGATGCGGCAGGGCGTTATATAGAGTTTTGCAAATCAACGATTCCTTCTAAATTAAGTTTAAGAGGACTTAAAATTGTCATTGATTGTGCAAATGGCGCAACCTATCATATCGCACCCCATGTCTTAGAAGAATTGGGGGCGGATGTGGTTAAAGTGGCGGTAAAACCCGATGGCGTCAATATTAATGAAAATTGTGGCGCAACCAAGCCTCAGTCGATCATTAAAAAGGTACTTAAAACCAAAGCAGACTTAGGAATTACACTGGATGGTGATGGTGATCGCGTTATCATGGTGGATCATAAGGGCGAAATTGTCGATGGTGATGAGCTTATTTTTATTATTGCTAAGTCACGATTAGGGAAAGGGACGCAAAAAGGGCCTGTGGTTGGTACGCTGATGTCAAATTTAGGTATGGAGCATGGCTTAAAAAAATTAGGGCTGGATTTTATTAGGGCAAATGTTGGCGATCGTTATGTCATTGAAAAGCTGAAAGAGCATGATGGTATGCTGGGTGGTGAAGGCTCGGGGCATATTATTTGTCTTGATCGAATCTCGACTGGGGATGGTATTATTGCGGCTTTGCAAGTACTCACAGAAATGCAGCAAAGTGGCCATAGTTTACATAAATTAAAGCAAGGTATGCAAAAATACCCTCAAATGTTAATTAATGTTAAGGTCGCTCGTCGAGTAAACCCTATGGAAATTCCTGCCATTAAAAAAGCGGTTGAGAGTGTAGAATTGGCGTTAGGTGATGAAGGGCGTGTGCTTTTAAGAGCTTCTGGAACAGAGCCGTTAATTCGAGTTATGGTTGAAGGTGTGGATGAAGAAAAAGTTAAAAACCATGCGAAGCAATTGGCGGAAGAAGTCAAAAATTCAATTAGTGCTTGAATTACAAAGTATTAGGCTATATTATGTCTGGTTTGATTTTGTCTTGGAGTAAATAATGCGTCAGTCTCTAATTATGGGAAACTGGAAAATGAATGGTTCGCTTGAAAGCACTAAATCGTTGTGTTCTGCAATTATGGAAGGATTAAATGCAGATGACACAGGGATTGCGGTTTGCGCTCCATATGTTTATTTATCGGCTTTAAAAGACATGACTACAAATAGCGCTCTGTCTGTTGGTGCGCAAAATGTGGCAGACCAGACATCTGGTGCTTACACGGGTGAAATTTCAGCCTCTATGCTGAAAGAAATGGCCTGCACTTATGCGTTGGTTGGGCATTCTGAACGTCGTAGCTATTATGGTGATACGGATGACTCGGTTGCTGATCGTTTTTGTGAAGCGCAAAAAGAAGGCATTGTTCCTGTTTTGTGTATCGGTGAAACATTAGCTGAGCGTGAAGCAAACGAAACCTTTAATGTAGTAAATCGCCAATTAGATGCTGTTATTGAAAAGGCAGGTATTGACGCTTTAGAAAATTCAGTGATTGCCTATGAGCCTGTATGGGCAATCGGCACAGGTGTAACTGCTTCTGATGAGCAAGCGCAAGAGGTTCATAAGGCAATTCGTGAGCGTATTGCTGCAAAAAATACGGCTATTGCCGATAAGATTCAAATTTTATATGGCGGCAGTATGAAGCCAGGAAATGCAAAAGGGTTATTGGCAATGGCAGATATTGATGGCGGCTTAATTGGCGGTGCTTCTTTAGATGCGGCGTCATTTTTAGAAATTTATCGTTCGATTTAAATGATCTTGGTTTTATGTATCAATTAATTATTGTTGTTCATGTGTTGCTAGGGTTAGGCGTGGTTGGCTTAATTTTAATGCAGCAAGGTAAAGGAGCTGACGCAGGGGCAGCTTTCTCGGGGGGCGGCGCAAGCTCTGTTTTTGGTGCACAAGGAGCGGCTTCTTTTTTATCGCGTACGACAGCAATTCTTGCGGCACTATTTTTTACAACCAGTTTAGGTTTGGCTGTTTTAAGTGGCTATGAAAGTAAAGCCGTTGATTTGATGGATAAACCAGAGGTTATTCAGCCCTTAGAGGATGTACCATTGGTTGGTGATGTAAAACCAAGTCTTGAAAGTATGCCTGTTATAACAGAGACGTCCCCTGAACCAGCGATTGGTGTAGAAATGAACCAATCTGTCTCAACTGATGCGGTTGTTCCTGTGGAAGCTGTAAAGCCAAATATTGAGGTTTCTATTCCAGTGGTTGCACCTGTGACGGAAGAAAGTGTGCCTGTAGTACTTCCTGTGACACCTTAATGTACCTAGCCGATGTGGTGGAATTGGTAGAGACGCTATCTTGAGGGGGTAGTGGCGTAAGTCGTGCCGGTTCAAGTCCGGCCATCGGCACCAATGATTTAAAAAAGCCAGTATTTA
>JAGLEW010000153.1 GCA_023144875.1 Methylococcales bacterium | reverse complement strand
GTAAGTCAGCAAGAATACCGACACGACGACCCGTTTTTTTACTTAATTCACGGACAGCATTGGCACGGTCAATATGATCTTGGGCAACGCCGTGTGAAAAATTTAACCGTACAACATCAACGCCTGCATGAAATAATTTTTCTAAAACACCTTCTTTATCGGTTGCAGGGCCGAGTGTCGCTAAAATTTTGGTTCTTCTTAATGACATAGTAAGCCTATTTTGCGTTCATAAGGGCAATGGTGGTATCTAACATACGGTTAGAAAAACCCCATTCGTTATCGTACCAAGATAAGACTTTAACTAAGCGTCCATTGAGCACTTTTGTTAAGGATTTATCGTAGGTTGATGAGGCAGGGTCGTGATTGAAATCAATAGAAACTAAAGGTTTGGCATTGATATTTAAAATACCTTTTAAATTGCCTTCAGAAGCGGTGGTTAAAATTTCGTTAATTTCTTCAACGGTCGTATCACGACTTGCCGTAAAGGTTAAATCAACCACAGAAACATTGATGGTTGGGACGCGCATTGCGAAACCGTCTAGTTTTCCTTTTAAGCTTGGAAGTACTAAGCCAACAGCCGCTGCCGCCCCTGTTTTTGTAGGGATCATAGATTGAGTAGCAGAACGCGCACGTAATAAATCAGGATGATAAACATCGGTCAATACTTGATCATTTGTATAAGCATGAATCGTCGTCATTAAGCCTTGCTCAACGCCAATGCTATCTAATAAAGGTTGAATTAACGGTGCTAAACAGTTTGTGGTACATGATGCGTTAGAGATAACAGTATCTGATGCTTTTAATGTTTTGTGATTAACACCATAAACAATCGTTGCATCGACATCCGCACCACCTGGTGCAGAAATAACCACTTTTTTAGCGCCAGCGGCAATATGTGCTGAGGCTTTTTCTTTACTGGCAAAAAAGCCAGTACATTCATGAACTACATCAATCTCTAGTTCAGCCCATGGTAATTTTGAAGGGTCTCTTTCTGCGAGCACTTTAATTTTGTCGCCATTGATGACTAAATCGCCGTCTTCAACACTTACTTCGCCTGGAAATTTACCATGAGCGGTATCATATTGGGTTAAGTGAGCATTGGTTTCAGCATTCCCTAAATCATTAATTGCAACGATTTGGATTTCGTCATTACGACCAGCTTCATATAATGCACGTACAACATTGCGTCCAATACGACCATAACCATTGATTGCAACTTTAATTGCCATGTAAATTTCTCCAGATAAATAAATTTTGTGATAAAAAAAATGCCAAGAAGGCATAATTTAACTGTAGCATTGTATCAAATTTAACGTACTTATACTATTTGAGGTGAGGATGCTTTGAAAAGTTAGGTTATGTAAAAAATTTTAGAAAAACATCCTCTTATTCTTGTGTTCAATGTCACGAATTTTAGAGAAGGTTGAGATAAAAACAAAAGATACTATATACTTTTGGCTAGTAAAAAAACTATGCTTTCACCTTAATTATTTATAGGCTTTTACTGGTCAACCACCCAAATGTAATAAAAACAAAAATAAGGAAAGTACAATGAATGATATGTTACGCCGCATTGTAACCTATATGTTAGATCAATATGGGACGGTGCTTTTTATATTAGCCGCAACGATTACCTTTAGTTATTTGGTTGTCATATATGATTTAAAGAATCAAGAAGGTAATGCAACCTTGGTTCGAGTCAGTAGTGAACAAAGTCAAATTATTCAAGGTATCAATTTTTACACCACTCAACTGGCGCTTTATAAGGATAAAAAATCGACCAGTCAATCAAGACGTTTTATTTCAAAAAACCTCGCTCGATTACAAGATACACATTTATCGCTCAAAGAAGGGGATCGTTTTGTTCGAGAAGGGTCACGTATGACCCACGTTCGTGGTGTATTGCCGAGTGAATTACGAAAAATTTATTTTGATAAGGGGGAAGCGTCACTTAATCGGCAAATGTATAGATACCGTTCGGCGGTACGTGAAATTTTAGGCATGCCTATTGAAAGTTTAAACGTTAAAGGCGCACAACTTCAAACCTTATATCATGATATAACCCCGTCTTTAATTGTTAATTTAAATACCGTTAGTAGTATTTATCAAAAACGAATGACCTCAATGCTTGAAGGGACAAAGCGCAAGCAAAATTTTGTTGTGATTTTAAGTTTAGGTATTTTGGCGCTTTTAGGGACAGGTTTATTAAGACCATTAGTTGGGAAATTAAAAGAAAGTAATTTAAAAGTTGAAACTGAAAAAGCCTTTGCAGATAATGTGATTAATACTGCACAAGCACTAATTATTGGACTAGATGCCACAGGAAATATTGTGTTATTTAATCAATATGCTGAAGAAAGTACAGGTTGGGCAAAAGAAGATGTTTTAGGACAGCCTTTTTTTGAGACTTTTTTATCACATGATAAAAGGGGCAGTTTACATGAACTATTTTCGCAAATGATGGCAGGTGAGGTTGAGTTTACCGATGAAGTTGAGACACAGGTTGATGTGAGTACGGGGGATGTTATTGATGTTATTTGGCACAGCACCGTAATTTTGGAAGGTAAAACAAACATGCCCGTGATGTTTTTAGCCACAGGAAGTGACATTACGGATCGTAAACAAGCGGAAGCTGAATTACATCGGACACATGCTCAAATGGAAGTGTTAAGTGAGCGTTTACAAGGTGAGGTCAATTTAGCCGCTAGTTTGCAACAATCAATTTTACCCAGTTCAACGGTTGAGTTACCAGGTATTCAAGGCTTTGCGAATCTATTAACCTCAAGCGAAGTAGGCGGAGATTATTATGATTACTATAAAGTCGGCGGTCATTATAGTATTATTTTAATGGGGGATGTCAGTGGTCACGGGGTAGCGGCTGGTACAATGGTAAGTGCGGCAAAAGCGGGGATTTATCCTTTAATCCATGAAGGCGTTACTAATCCCTCTGAATTATTAAATTTATTAAACGAAACACTGTTAATGACGGCGCAACAATCGTTATTAATGACCATGAACTGTTTAAGACTAGATGCTCGAACAGGTCAGTTACAATTTGCAAACGCAGGGCATGTATTGCCGTATTTATGGCGTCATAAAGCCCAATACTGGGAAATGTTAGAAGCATCAGGGCTGCCCTTAGGAAAAAGTATTGATTCTGATTATAGTTTGTCAGCCATTGAAGTCACCATGGAAGTTGGCGATCGTTTATTTCTTTTTACCGATGGCTTAGTAGAAGAGGAATCCCCATCAGGTGAAGCGTTTGGTTATGAGCGTTTAGAAGATATTTTAAGTCAATGTGGTGAGCTTGAGGCTGAAGTAGTCAAGGATTATCTAATGGAAGCATTAGAAATTCATTGTGAAACTGAAAAATTTGATGATGATGTGAGCATGATGGTCGTCACGCACAGTGATCGAATTTCTCAAGAATCAATGGGGAATGAGGATGATATTAGTGATATTATTCGAATCTCAGAAAGTTTTTATCGCCAAGGGGATCATCCTATTCCACGTATTTCCAGAGAGTATGTGGTCTTTTTAGCTGAGCAACACTTTTCAGACTTATTAGAACGTTTAAGCCATGATGGTATTTGTCGAATTTTACCTAAACACTCAACGTTTTGTAAAACCATTGGCTGGAATTATTTATTAAGTCAACATCATGAAACGCCTGATGATGATTTATATGAACTAATGCCACGTCGACCTGATCATCGACAATTTCAATTAACGCATACCGATGATAAGCTCTTTATAATGGAAGAAATTTTATCGTGGTTAACGGATATGAAGGTTGCTTCTCAGGAACACATTGATGGCTTGATGGTAACCTTAGATGAAATGTTAGAAAATAGTTTTTATGCCGCACCGCGTGATGGTAAAGGGGTGGCGTATTATGAGAAAGGTGAATCACGAGAATTATCAGAACATGATGAAGTTCGGGTTGATATTGCATTAAGTAAGGATCGCTTAGGGCTTATGATTACTGATAATTGGGGAACGTTGTTACCTTCTGTTTTTCTGAGAAAACTGGCTGACTCCATGGACGGTGGCGTGGAGGCGGGTGTCGGTGGCGCAGGATTATATATGATGTGGCGTTTATCGGATTATTTTCAAATTAGGGTGCATCCGCAACATCGAACCCAAATAACAACTTTATGGGATTTGAATAACACCGTGGATATGGATACCGCATCGGGTTTCCAGTTTATCCATCATAGTGATTATGAACCTGTAGTTAAAAATAAAATGAGGACTTAATTAATGGCTATTTCAGATTCATTAACTATAAAAAAAATAACGAAAGAAAATGGACTGTATCATTTTGAGTGTGCAGGTTCTATTGATGTTAAAGCAAAGCCTGCTTTGGCAATATTGATCGGTGTTCCTGCAAAAGCAAAGGTGGTGTTAAATTTTAAAAAAATAGAGCGTGTAAACTCAATGGGGTTGTCGTTGTTATTGCAAATTTTTGAAGATTGGGAAGCTAAGCAAATTACAATAGAGGTTAAAAACCTTAACCGTATGGTTAATATGCTGTTTAAGATTACGGGGTTAGGGCGTTTTGTGGGTGTCTCTGAGGTGGCTAAAAAAGGCGCTAAAGAGACAAAAATCCAAGCCCCTATTCATGTTCATACCAAGAAAAATACGTTAGAACGTAAACGAGCGGTTTCCCCAGGTGCTAAATTAAATTTTATTGCCAGCTTGCAAACAGGACAGCAATTAACAGGCTGGTATTTATTTAATACGTATTTACAGCGACGAATGCAACGGGCGATTCATTTTGATCAATCCCATGTTTTAGAGGATCAACTCAAAGCAGATTTATTGTTTTCCAAGCCGTTTGAATCTTATTTAATGATTAAAGAACATGGTTTCATGCCGCTTATGCGGCCTATTTCCGAAGCCGATGAAGTGATTATTTTAGCGCGGGCAGATGATGAGCGAACGTTAAAAGAATTTCAAGCAGAAACGGTGGTGACAGCGTCAGAAAATAGTTTTGTCTATTTATTGGGGCGGTTTTTATGTGATGAGGAAGGACTTGATTCGTCGCAATTAAAATTTGCTTATTCGGGTAATGAGATTAAATCGTTGCAAATGTTAATTCGAAAAAAAGCTAATTTACTCTTTATGCTTAAAAAAACCTATGATGGGCTGTCATCTTTTGGGAAGAAAAATGTACGAAAATTAGATGAAAGTGCAACGGACTTTGCTTTTCATTTATTATCGGTGTCACCGCGTTTGGCGGCTGAAAAAGAAAACTTGAATACGATTCTTAAAGAGATGACTGAGAATGAAGCAGGACAGGGGATTTTAAAAGATATTGAATGTAAGGGCTGGTGTCCTGTTGAGGATGGTGAATTTAATATGTTAAAGATGGTATTTGAACGCTATGTAACGGTATAAATTAATTACGGTTTTAAAACAAAAAAAGGGACAATAAATGTCCCTTTTTTATTGAAGCTCATCTTAAAGTCTAATGCTGACTTTGATTTGCTTTTGCAATTTCAGCAATCGCTGCAAAACCTTCCATGTCACGCACGGCAATGTCGGCTAATACTTTACGATCAATCGCCACATTGGCTTTGTTTAAACCATTAATTAAGCGACTGTAAGAAATACCACACAAACGTGAAGCGGCATTAATACGTACAATCCATAAAGCACGAAATTGACGTTTTCTTTGTTTACGATCACGATAAGCGTATTGTCCTGCTTTGATAACCGCTTGTTTTGCAACGCGATAGACACGGCTTCTTGCACCGTAATAACCTTTCGCTTGC
>JAGLEW010000152.1 GCA_023144875.1 Methylococcales bacterium | reverse complement strand
CCCATTTCTTCGGCAAGGTTTGGTTGATAGCCTACCGCAGATGGCATACGACCTAATAGGGCTGATACTTCCGTGCCTGCTAAGGTGTAACGATAAATATTATCAACGAAGAATAAAACATCACGACCTTCTTCTCGAAAATATTCCGCCATCGTCAAGCCTGTTAAGGCGACTCGTAATCTATTTCCAGGTGGTTCATTCATTTGCCCATAAACCATGGCAACTTTTGAGTCATTTAAGCTTTCAGCGTTAATAACCCCTGCTTCTTGCATTTCGTGGTAGAAATCATTGCCTTCACGAGTTCGTTCGCCAACCCCTGCAAAAACCGATAAGCCTGAATGTTCTCTGGCGATGTTGTTGATTAATTCCATCATGTTGACGGTTTTACCAACCCCAGCACCCCCAAATAAACCCACTTTACCGCCTTTTGCGAAAGGACAGATAAGGTCGATTACTTTAATGCCTGTTTCTAATAAGTCATTAGAAGCCGATTGTTCATCATAACTGGGTGCTTTACGGTGAATGCCCCATTTTTCTTTTTCGCCAATAGCACCTTGATCGTCAATAGGCTCGCCTAAAACGTTCATGATACGACCTAAGGTTTCTTTTCCAACAGGCACAGAAATAGGCGCGCCTGTATTGGTAACATTCAATCCACGACTTAAGCCATCAGAGGTTCCCATAGCAATGGAACGAACGACACCGTCACCCAATTGCTGTTGAACTTCTAAAACAATATTTTTTTCTTCTACATTTAATGCATCATAGACTTTTGGTAGGGATTCTCGTGGAAATTCGACATCCACGACCGCGCCAATAATCTGAACGATTTTACCCGAACTCATTGTGTGTCCTCTTTATAAATTCTTTGAAGTGATTCACGTTTAAACGGCTGCGGCTCCAGCAACAATTTCCGAAATTTCCTGCGTAATGGCCGCTTGTCGTGCTTTGTTATAAACCAGTTGTAACTCATCAATAAGCTTGCCCGCATTATCGGAAGCACTTTTCATTGCCACCATTCTTGCCGCTTGCTCGCAGGCGTTATTTTCAACTAACCCTTGATAAACCACCGACTCAATGTAACGTGTCAATAAACTATCTAACACTTCTTTTGCGTCAGGCTCATAGATGTAATCCCAATGCCCTTTTAATTCTTCATCAATATCACGGACAACAATAGGAAGCACTTTATTAATCAAAGGACTTTGTGTCATGGTATTTACAAATTCGTTGCTTACCACATAAAGTTCATCAATTACCTTGGTGTTATAATTATCAAGCATTATTTTTATCACGCCAATAATATCTTCTAAGCTGGGACTATCGCCTAACTTAGCGGCTTGACCTAATAATTGACAATCTTTTAGTCGTCCAACAAATGCAGCGCCTTTTGATCCAATGGTGCAGACATCAACTTCAATGTCTTCTTTATCCCATTCCTTAAACTGGCCGATCAATTTTCTAAATAAATTAGAGTTTAAACCACCGCATAAGCCTCGGTCAGAACTAACAACAATAACGCCAATACGTTTAGTTTCACGTTCAACTAAGTAAGAATGCTTGTATTCAGGATTCGCATGAGCCAAATGTTTGATAATCTGGCTAATTTTTTTTGCATACGGACGAGTTGCACGCATTTTCGCTTGCGTTTTACGCATTTTACTCGCGGCAACCATTTCCATTGCGCGGGTAATTTTTTGAGTATTTTTAATACTACTAATTTTGGTGCGTATTTCTCTACCAACAGCCATTTGAAAATCCTTTACCAGCTATGTGTTTTAGTGAACGTCTCAATCGCAGTCTTTAAACCTTGTTTGATGTCGTCATTAAAGTCACCCGTGCTATTAATGTTATTCATTAAATCGGCTTGATCACTGCTCATATAGTCTTGCAAAGCGCTTTCAAAATCACGAACTTTATTAACGTCAATTTCATCAAGAAAACCTTCGTTAGCCGCAAATAATGACACGGCCATTTGTGCAACCGACATCGGTGAATATTGATTTTGTTTCATCAATTCAGTCACTCGTTGACCACGTTCAATTTGTTTACGTGTGCTTTCATCTAAATCAGAGGCAAATTGTGCAAACGCCGCTAATTCACGATATTGCGCTAAATCTAATCGAATTCCGCCCCCCAATTTTTTAATAATCTTGGTTTGCGCCGCGCCACCGACTCTTGATACCGATAAACCCGCATTCACCGCAGGACGAATACCTGAGTTAAATAAATCCGTTTCTAAGAAAATTTGCCCATCAGTAATTGAAATTACGTTGGTTGGTACAAAAGCGGATACATCACCTGCTTGAGTTTCAATAATAGGTAACGCGGTTAAAGAACCTGTTTTACCTTTTACTTTACCATTGGTTAGTTTTTCAACTTCTTCAGCATTAATTCGCGCCGCACGTTCTAATAAACGTGAATGTAAGTAAAAAACATCACCAGGATACGCTTCACGACCTGGAGGTCGGCGAAGTAGTAATGAAACTTGGCGGTATGCCCACGCTTGTTTGGTCAAGTCATCATAGATAATCAGCGCATCTTCGCCTTTATCCCTGAAATACTCGCCCATAGAACAACCTGTATAAGGGGCAATAAATTGCAATGCCGCCGATTCTGAGGCCGATGCCGCAACAATGATCGTATGATCCATTGCACCGTGTTCTTCTAATTTACGAACAACGTTAGCAATCGAAGAGCGTTTTTGACCAATCGCCACATAGATACATTTAATACCCGTATCTTTTTGGTTAATAATGGCATCAACGGCTATGGCTGTTTTTCCTGTTTGGCGGTCACCAATAATCAATTCACGCTGACCACGTCCGACAGGAATCATAGAGTCAATGGATTTCAAGCCAATTTGTACAGGCTGATCAACCGATTGACGTGCAATCACACCAGGTGCGATTTTTTCAACAGCTGATGTTTCCGTGGTTTTAATAGCACCTTTGCCATCAATGGGTTGACCTAACGCATCAACAACACGTCCTAATAAGGCTTCACCAACAGGAACTTCTAAGATGTTGCCCGTACATTTTACGGTATCACCTTCAGAGATATGTTCGTAGGAACCTAAAACCACAGCACCCACTGAGTCACGCTCAAGGTTTAATGCCATACCATAGGTATTGCCAGGAAATTCCAGCATTTCGCCCTGCATTGCGTTTGATAGCCCGTGGATTCTAACGATACCATCAGTAACACTGACAACAGTACCTTCCGTATGCGCCTCTACACTCAGGTCGAAATTTTCGATCTTTTCTTTAATCAGATCACTTATTTCAGATGGGTTTAATTGCATTTTGTTTTTCTCACCCTTTTATTTTAGAGTTTTCTGCATGATTTGAAGTTGGCCTTTGACAGAACCGTCGATTACTAAGTCACCTGCTTTAGCGATAAAGCCTCCAATTAAAGATTTATCCACCTGAATACTCAAGCGAACTTTTTTATTGAGTTCTTTTTCTAAAGTCTTTGAAAATTTCTTTTCATCGTCTTTGGTAAAAGCGTAGGCACTACTCACATCAACATCTATATAGCCTTCTTTTTCAGCTTTTTGGGCTTCATAGAGGTTATAAATAGTATCGGCGAGGGTAAGACGATTATTTTGAATCAACAATTTTAAAAAGTTTTCACTTTCTTTTGTCGTTTGTTGTTGGCAAATATCCAATAGTAAGCCTGTGAGTTGTTCATCGCTCACTTTAGGATTATCTATAATTGCCGCAAACGTTATATCGTTTACAATACTTGCTATAAACGCTAAAACTGTTGACCATTTTTCGATGGTGTCTGTCTCTAAAGCACGTTTAAAAACGGCTTCGGCATAAGGTCTTGCTAAGGTTGATAATTCGCTCATAAACCTTATCCTAATTGACGTGCAACTTTAGCGATTAAGGCTTTATGCTCTGTTTTATTAATTTCTTTTTTCAAAATTTGCTCAGCCGCTTTTAACGCTAGGGTTGATACTTCCTGACGTAAACCTTCTTTCGCTTGTTGTAATTCTTGCTCAATTTGTGCTTTTGCCGCTTCAATCAAACGCTCACCTTCTTTTTTAGCGTTATCTTTCGATTGTTCGACCACTTCATTGGCTCGTTTTTGTGCAAGACTTACAATTTCAGAGGATTGTTCTTTGGCTTGTTTTAAAACAGTTAAGGCATTTTTTTCCGCCAAATCCATTTCTTCTTGGCCTTTTTCAGCCGCGGCTAATCCTTCAGCAATTTTTTTTCGGCGTTCTTCTAAAGCGTCTATTAATGGTGGCCAGATATACTTCATGGTAAACCATACCA
>JAGLEW010000151.1 GCA_023144875.1 Methylococcales bacterium | reverse complement strand
TCTTCCTTACTTCGCATTGACCGCGTTTCATTTTTCACCGAATCATAAAGCCGTGTTTCTTGCACCACTTTACCGCCTGCTTCAATCACATCAATTTGGCGTTCAATTTCAATATTAATCGCTTTTTCAACAAATTTGAACGAATTAATGTTTTTAAGTTCCGCCCGTGTGCCTAATTCTTTTTGACCGACAGGACGAACCGAGACATTTGCATCACAACGAAACGAACCTTCCTGCATATTGCCATCGGAAATTTCTAAATAACGCACCAATTCATGGATTTTTCGCATATACGCCACCGCTTCTTTGGCAGAACTCATCTCAGGTTCGGAAACAATTTCCAATAAAGGCGTGCCTGCGCGGTTTAAATCAATCCCTGTCAGCCCTTGAAAATCCTCATGCAGCGATTTTCCTGCATCTTCTTCCAAATGCGCACGTGTAATCCCAATACGTTTTGTTTTGCCATCCACTTCAATATCCATGTGACCAACGCCAACAATAGGATCATCCATTTGGCTAATTTGATAGCCTTTGGGTAAATCAGGATAAAAATAATTCTTACGGGCAAAAACAGAATACGGGGCGATTTCAGCCTCAACACCTAAGCCAAACTTCACTGCCATTTTCACCACTTCTTGATTTAAAACAGGCAAAACGCCAGGGAGACCTAAATCAACCGCGCAGGCTTGGGTATTGGGTTCTGCACCATATTCGGTAGATGCCCCTGAAAAAATCTTGGTTTTGGTCGCCAATTGCGTATGGATTTCTAAACCGATAACCGTTTCCCATTGTGGGGTCATGATGATTCCTTTAATAAATGCTGTTCACAACAGCTAAATAGGTGAGTGAGGATACCTAAAATATCCGATAATTGAGTTTCAGAATTAAACCGCACTTTCATCGCAAATTTTATCAGGCGTAAGTTGGTAATAATGCCATAAATAGGAAAGGAATCATGTGGTTGATTAAATAATTGACAGGCATACATTTCCCTTAAACATTGGGCTAAACCTTGTTTAAAATCATCTTTTTTAGCTTCAATAATACATAATAAAGGTGCTTGATACACCTTACCTTGTTGAGCAATTAAATAATTCACTACACCCGTTAAAGCATTCGTTTTTAAGGGAGCTTCTTTCCATATTTTTAACTGCGAAAACTTATCAATCGCCTCTAATAAAACCGCATCAATTAATAATGATTTAGCGGGTTCTGAAAACAATAGATCAAAATGTAATTTTAATTTTTTAATGGTTTCTAAGTAATAAGATGAGGGCTGTTTCTGAGTAAAATTTATATGCCATTCATTAAGTTGGTTGATACCCACAATTTCCAAGATATTTTTCAAAAAGGTTGCTTAAAATGAGTTTAACACAGCTATTTACGGATGTTGATGATTTTTACCAATGGTTCATCCCAAAATTAGATCGAAAATGGGGAGAGAAAAAGGAATCGTTCTAGAGTCTTATCTCAAAGTGAAATAATTCCACAATCGGTTGTCATATAACCGTTTTATTG
>JAGLEW010000150.1 GCA_023144875.1 Methylococcales bacterium | reverse complement strand
CCTTGCAGATCAAACCCTCGTTGGCACAGTTGTGCTAAGACAGGTTCAATGGTTTCTATTTCTTCCGTGCCTAAATGCCCATCTTCGCCTGCATGAGGATTGAGTCCACAGACTAAAATAGTGGGTTTTTCAATGCCAAAACGCAGGCGTAAGTCTTTTTCTAAGCCTTCTATAACGTGAGTCAAACTTTTTTGAGTGATGGCGTTAGAAACCTTGCTTAAAGGAAGGTGCGTGGTGACCAATGCAACCCGTAAGCCCTCGGTTGCAAGCATCATAATCGGATTACCCCCTGAAATTTTGGCAATATATTCGGTATGACCTGTAAATTTTATCCCCGCTTCATTAATAATCCCTTTGTGAACGGGCGCGGTGACCATCGCTGAAAATAAACCGTCTAAACAGCCTTGAGTCGCAATGCGTATGGTGTCTAAAACATAAGGACTATTTGCGGTATTTAAGTGTTGAGCAATCACTGTTTTTTGTAATAAGATTGGGAGAACCGTTAGTGTTCCTGCTTGCTGAGGGCTTGCTTGAGCCAATGGGTTAAAATTAATAATTTTTAAAGGAAGATCAAGTGTTTCCGCGCGTAAAGCCAATAACTCAGGGTCGGCAATGACGACTAACTCGCAATTATGTGAATTTTGTGCAAGCTGGATGCATAAATCAGGGCCAATTCCAGCAGGTTCACCCGCCGTTAGCGCAATTCGATGCGTCTTTGAAGTCTTCATTTAAATTTCCTAACATTAAATATTCTACAATACCGACATAGGCCATAGAATGAAACCTAAAACGATAAAAATATTATGCCTATTTGGGCTTTGCTTGATGACGGAAATGGTTTTTTCAGCCGAGTATCCTAGCTGTGATAATAAAAAAGTTTATTTAAAAGTAATGGAAAAGGCGAGGGCATTGCCTAAACCGTATGCGAATTGGCAACTTAAAGGCTCGGCAGGCCTAAAAACCTTACGCCCCCATCAATGTTATATGACGCTTTTATTTGTAACGGGAAAAAAAAGTGGAAAAATGACCGAGGTGGGTATTATTTATAAAACCGATGTACCACTGGCTAACATTCACATTCAATTAACAAAAAATCGTAAAAAAGAATGCCAAGCCATTAGAATTCCTAAAGGGCGTACCTCCACACACCTTATAGGAAATATCGCCCCGAATGCCGTGCAGTGTTATCACATGCAGACCACGGATCAACAAACCGCAAAGGTTTCAATTGCGTCTAATGCGAATGTGGTGATGACGATTAAAGGCATTCAATGGATTGGCAATGCACAAAAGGAATTTGAATTTATGACGACTAAAGGGGCTTATGAAGTTCTCGTGTTTCAATTACCTGTTTCAAATGAGCCGAATGCGTATCAGCTACGGGTGGAAATTAAATAATCGCATAGGTTAAAAACCAATCATGGTTGTCAAGTTTCGATAGGGCATAAACCCTTTTTATGATTTGACAAAAATCCCCGAAAAAGGTAATCTTGCCGCACTTCAAATTATTTGAAGTAACCTGATCTTAATTGGTCAGGACTGTTTTGAAACTACAGTTAAGCAAAGGTGCAATAAAAGCGCATCGTTCGTTAGGTGCTTTTTTTATGCCCAAAATCTACCATTATGGTGGGTTGTCTTGGAGACCTTCGGGTCGCCGAATCCTGTATGCTCGGTAGTTCTCAATCTAATTCAACCTACCACCCGTATTTAGAAACTTACAGGCTGGGGGCTTACAATTTGGTACAGGAAAACATCATGAGCTTTGACACTATGAAATGGGCATTTAACCAATCGCCTAACAAACCACCCCACAAACACCTTTTATTGATTCTCGCCTATCGAGCGGATGCTAATAATCAATGCTACCCCTCTATTAGCTGTCTTATCCGTGACACAGGCATGGGGCGAAGAACCATTCAAGAGCATCTGCGCGAATTATTAGCCCAAGGCTTTATCAAGATTATCGAACGTATTGGCTCATCAAATATTTATACTTTGATAAATAAGCCTGAAAAAGAAATAGATGCGGACAACTCAGCCCCACTTTCTCAGCACCCTAGCAAAAAAACAGCAGACCTCCCCTGCGAAACTTGCATACAGAATAAGTCACTTAAAACTTCTCTCTCTAAGGAAAAAAATAAGGATGCAAAAACCGCACCCTATATTGATGCCGTTGATGATTTAAGCCCTGCGATGAAAGCCGCCCATGACTGGGCA
>JAGLEW010000015.1 GCA_023144875.1 Methylococcales bacterium | reverse complement strand
CGCAATGAACGAGTAGTGTGTTTGTTTGATACTGAAATGGGGGAGATGGCGCTGGTGTTAGTCGGGGCTATTTTTGTGTCCAGCATCGAAACCGTGTGGCATGGCGTTGTCACTCCACCCACTATTTCAAGCGTCCGAACGTGGCATTATAAAGAAAATGCTCCTGTACTTAAAAAAGGCGAGGAAATGGGGCGTTTTAATATGGGATCAACCATTATTGTGTTATTTGAAAAAGATAAAGCCGCATGGGACGCTGAGTTTATCGCAGGAAAAGCGGTGAAGGTGGGTGAATTAATGGGGCATCAACCATAAACACCAAAACCGCTTAAATAAGTGCTAAAGTGTTATTTGCTGTCAAAGCCAAAGAGTTTTTTACTGACAATAACCTCGGCAATAGATTCAGGCACATGTTGTTTCCAGTTCTCATCGCCTGTTTCAATTGAGGTTAAAATTTTATCAGGGCTTGCCCCTTGCAGACTTTCATCAATATTTTCCAAGCCAATTAAATAGCCATTTTCGGTTAAATGTTGGTATAAATATTTTAAATTTGCTGAAGGGGTGAAGTTCTTAACCGTGACTAACTCATTCTTACTTTTATAGGGGTATATATAAAGTCGGGTATTATCAGGAAATAATTTGGCAAAGGCTTCTAAAATTCCGCCTTCTAGCCCTTCATAATAACTTTCTTGAAAAATGAAATTTAAGTTAGAAATGCCTAAAATCATGCCGATTTGTTTTTTGGTATAACGCCGAAAATATTCGCGTAACCGAAAATAGCGTAAATAATTGGACACCATTACGGTATAGCCTTGGGTGTTTAACATATCAACCCGCGCTAGAAAATCGCTGTCATCAATTTCATTATCACCGCCTGTTAAATTTGCCATGGTTAATTCGGCTAAAACAATGGTTTTGGAGGCGTTAATATTTTCGGTTTCATTAAAATGCTGTTGTCCGCATTTAATCATATCAGTGTGAATTTTCGTCAAGGGCGTAAACGCACCCCGCATTACCAATATATGTTTTTTGTATAATAATTCGGCAGGTATTTGGACTTCACCCTGAGGATTAAACATGATCGCATGGGTTAATCCTTCATGGACTAAATGCAAGTTCATTAAACGGTTTTCAATTTCCTCAAAATAGGGACCTTCAAAATTGATCATGTCAATTTCAAGCCGATCTGGTTCTAAATCGACTAATAAGGATTCAATAATTTTTTTAGGGTTCATGAAATAATTAAACGCCGCGTGAATTAAATTCACCCCTAACACCCCAAGCGCTTCTTGTTGAGAACTGCCATCATGATCCAGCATCCGAACGTGTAAAATAACATCACTGGGCGGCGCTTTTCGGTGCAGTTGTAAACGAATTCCAATCCAGCCATGACACTCATTTTTTTGTAAATAACTTTTTGCGGTCACCGTTGCCGCATACGAAAAAAAGGTGGTATTTTTAGAACGAATCGGGGTTAAAAGCTCCGTAATTGCGATAAATTCTTTATCCAGCATTTTCATCAAACGACTGCGACTGACATAGCGCCCCGATTCTTCCAAGCCATAAATATCATCACTGACTTGCATATCATAAGCCGACATGGTTTTCGCCACCGTTCCTGCCGCACCGCCTGCCCGAAAAAAATTACGCGCGACTTCTTGTCCTGCGCCAATTTCAACAATCGTGCCGTATTTATAATTATCTAAATTAATTTCTAAGGCTTTTTGTAAGGTTTTATGTTTTTGGTCATGTTCAGCCATGTTTTTGCATCCTAAAGGCAATAAGAATCATTGTGTAAGCAAGTTTATGCTACGTTTTGGATTTTTGTCCAGATTATCGGTGGATAAATCCATGTTTCTTTATTCTCTGTGGCGGTTTATGATAGCCATTTTTAAAATTAATCCAATAATTAGCATTGAAATCAATTAATTATTATGCCGTTGTGCCTGCCGCTGGGGTTGGGAAACGAATGCAGGCTGATAAACCCAAGCAGTATTTACCGTTGCTGGGTAAAACCGTACTGGAACAAACGTTGTCAGCCTTGTTAACCACTGATTTTTTTTCAGCCATTGCGGTCTCGGTCTCAGAGCAAGACCCTTATTGGGCGACCTTAGCCGTCACTCAAAGCCCGATTATTTTACGTGCAAAAGGCGGAAAAGAACGGGCAGATTCGGTATTATCCGCGTTAAATGCCTTAAGCGGTCAAGCGAATGAGGATGACTGGGTTTTGGTACACGATGCCGCTCGCCCTTGTGTTAGTATTGATGAGATACAGCGTTTAATCAGCGCCTTAAAAGAAGAACCGTATGGTGGTATTTTAGCCCTGCCTTCCCACGATACCTTAAAAAAAGTGAACGGCGATACCATTGAAAAAAGTGTGGATCGGCAGACAATTTGGAAAGCCTTAACCCCGCAAATGTTTCGTTATGGGGTTTTAAAATATGCTTTAGAACAAACAGCTGGGAATTTAAAGGTTACCGATGAAGCCAGCGCCGTAGAATTAACCGCAGGCATCGTCAAAATAGTGGAAGGCGCGAGTGAAAATATAAAAATTACCCGCCCTGAAGATTTAGCTTTAGCAGCATTTTATTTGGAGAGACAACGTGATAAGAGTGGGACAGGGGTATGATGTACACCGTTTTGAAGCGGGCAATGATATTATTTTAGGGGGTGTTAGCATTCCTTATGAGCAAAAATTAGCCGCCCATTCGGATGGGGATGTGGTGTTACACGCTTTATGTGATGCTTTATTAGGCGCGGCGGCGTTAGGGGATATTGGACAGCACTTTCCTGATACTGACCCTGAATTTCGCGGTATTAATAGTCGAGTATTATTACGCCGTGTCTATCGTTTAGTGCGCGATAAAGGCTATCAGTTAGTCAATGCTGACATGACCATTATTGCTCAAGCACCTAAAATGGCACCCTATGTCGTTTCGATGTGTGAAAATATTGCCAATGATTTAAAAATTCCACTTAATACGATTAACATCAAAGCGACAACAACCGAAGAGTTAGGTTTTGAAGGACGTAAAGAAGGCATTGCCGTTCAGGCGATGGTCTTAATTGAATCCTAATAGTGTGTTACAACCGTTTACATTACCTTGCTGGGCGTATGCCTATGGCGCACCAAATGCGACGGGAGAGATTAAAAGGCAAGTCGAGGATTTTAGGGTTGATGAACAACTCCCTTTTAAACCCGATGGTTATGGTGAACATGCGTTTGTTCACATTGAAAAACGAGGTGAAAATACCGAATACGTGGCTCGTGCTTTAGCACGAATTTCAGGCGTAAGACAGCGTGATATTGGCTTTGCAGGTTTGAAAGATCGTCACGCCCTGACCACCCAATGGTTTAGTGTGTGGTTACCGGGGAAAGAAGATCCAGATTGGACAGAGATTGAAACCGATGCGATTAAAATTTTACAAACAAGCCGTCATAGTCGTAAATTAAAACGAGGCGCGTTAGTAGGGAATGAGTTTCAAATTTTAGTGCGAAATTTTTCAGGCGATCAAGCCCACTGTGAACAACAGCTTGAAAATATAAAAACAGAGGGGTTTCCGAATTATTTTGGACGGCAACGTTTTGGACGACAGGGAAATAATATAACCACCGCTTTGGCTTTATTTGAAGGCACTCAAAAAATAAAACGACAGCAACGAGGTATTTATTTATCCGCCACCCGTAGTTTTCTTTTTAATGAGGTCTTAAGTCACCGCATTGAAACCCATTGCTGGAATCAAGCGCTTGATGGCGACATACTGATGTTTTCAGGTTCTAACAGCTATTTTAAAATTACTTCGCTGGATGAAACTACGCGGCAACGGCTTGAAAATAAAGAACTTCATCCGACAGGCTGTCTTTATGGAAAAGGGGATTTATTAACCATTGAAACCCCAATTATATCGAAACAAGCTAAACTTGCCCTAGGTTTAGTCACATTTGGACTGGAAGCCGATCGGCGCGTTTTACGCATCGTACCTCAAAATTTACAATGGCAGTTCGTCGATTCACAACAATTACAATTACGTTTCTTTTTAAATGTCGGCAGTTACGCAACCGCCTTATTAAGGGAAATTATTGATTTTTAAGGGTATTAAAATTTTATGGATATAATACAAGCGATCTCGCTGGCAATATTACAAGGACTTACGGAATTTTTACCGATTTCCAGTTCCGCACATTTAATGTTGTTACCTATTTTACTCGGTTGGGAAGATCAAGGACTCGCGTTTGATGTGGCGGTTCATGTGGGGACGCTCACGGCCGTGGTGATTTATTATCGCAAAGATGTCGCGACATTAATCAGCTCATGGAGCGCATCGTTAATAGGACGAGGGCATACGGAAGATTCTAAACTGGCATGGTATGTTATTTTAGGCAC
>JAGLEW010000149.1 GCA_023144875.1 Methylococcales bacterium | reverse complement strand
GAAAAAGAACTGGAAGAAATGATGGTCGATACATGGCGCTGGCAAAATTCAGCCACGATGGTTTAATCACTCAGTCTTTGATTAGCCTGTTTTAAGTCTAATACTGAAAAATAATTAAATTTTTTGAAAGGAATGGGCTATTCAAACGACTAATAAACAGATTCATTGCGAGTCTAAGCAAAACTGTATTTATATTTAAAGGATCATTCTCATGAAAACAAACCGTAAATCACTTTCTATTGCACTAGGAACAACCCTTTTATCAGGCATAGGTATTGGTACTGTTTCGGCTGAAGCCCCTAATACTGCGATGGCTGAAGGGGCACTCTTTGAGTTAGCCGAGTTATCAGACGGGTATATGCAATTAGCTGAAGCGAAAGATACCACCGCTAAAAAGAAAGAAGGTTCTTGTGGTGAAGGAAAATGTGGGGGTAACAATAAAGATAAAAAGTCTAAAACCAAAGAAGGTAAATGTGGCGAAGGCAAGTGTGGCGATAAAAAAGGTAAAAAAGCTAAAACCAAAGAAGGAAAATGTGGTGAAGGAAAATGTGGGGGCAGTAAGTAATATTGATATAAATGTGGTGAGGGGCCGTGATAGTAAAAAGTAAGCGATAACTTTTAAAACTATCACAAGGACAACTGCTCTTGGGGAATTTTCCGCTTCAAGAGTGGGTTGACCTTAATATTGAGTTCACATCCTGAGATAAAGTTATACTGTAATTTTACGAAAGGAACTTGATTTTCATTATGACTTCAATATCAACCCTAGACCCTCAAACATGGCTGCATGAATACGGCGATGTTTTATATCGCTATGCACTCATTCGAGTTCGTACACAAGAAATAGCCGAAGATTTAGTTCAAGAAACGCTCCTATCTGCGCTTCAAGGGCTAAAAAAATTCAACCAAAAATCTTCCGTTCAATCATGGCTTATCGGTATTTTAAAACATAAAATTATGGATTATTACCGAAAATCTCAGCGAGAACTCCCCTTATCAACTGAAAAAGAGTTAGGTGACGATTTGCTTAACCAGCAATTTGATGAAAAGGGGCATTGGCAAGTTTCATTACGCGCATGGGCATCACCTGAAAAAAGTATGGACAATGAACAGTTTTGGAAAGTGTTCTATCAATGTCAATCAGGGCTTTCCGACACAATGGCGCGATTATTTGTCTTGCAAGTGATCGAAGGACGTTCAACCAAAGAATGCTGTCAACTATTAAATTTTAAAACTGAAAACCAGTTATGGATCGCCTTATCTCGGACTCGAATGAAATTACGGCACTGTTTAAGCGCTCATTGGTTTAATCAAGAAAAGGAGGAGTCATGTTAAGTTGTCAAAAAATTATTGAACTGGCTTCAACACATCTTAATAATAAACTTCCCTTCCGTCATAAAATGGAATTAAGCGTTCACTTATTGATGTGTACAACCTGCAAGTGTTATGTTCAACAATTAAAAGTTTTACAAAAATTTGCTAAAAATATCGACCAACATTCGTCCAATATTACCTTATCAACTAAAGCCCGTGAGCGTATTCAAAAAAAATTACGTTAATTTTTTACACAAAAATAGCTCTAGTTCCATGTTTGTATTAACGGGTTTTCAAGTGTTAAGTGGACAAAATCTTCATAATGAATCACCTCTATAGTGGTTATTAATTCATCCTTTTGAATACCACGAAGCTGAATTTCATCATCCAAAACAAACAATGATTGAGAGCTTAAATTCTCTGTTAGCAATCTTTCAGAACATCCTTTTTTTAATAACTGAAAAAGTGAGTTTTCTAAAAATAACACGCTATCGTTATCACCAATACGCTGTAAAGTCGCAATTTCTAAAGGCGATTGATAAATTAAATGCAGCATTATTTATAGGTCAATTTAAGACCAATCATACCGATAATGATAAAGCTAATTGAGGCTAAACGAATCCAATCGACTGATTCTTTAAATAAGAAAATACCTAAAATTGCCACGCCGACCGCCCCCATGCCTGTCCAAATTGCATACGCTGTGCCTAACGGTAAGGTTTTAATCGCCAACATTAATAAATAAAAACTACAGCCACCTGATATGCAGGTTACGATGCTAGGGATTAATTTGGTAAAGCCTTCATTATATTTAAGACTTAATGCAAACACAATTTCGGCGATTCCTGCAATAAATAACAACAACCATCCCATTTAGATAGCCTCTTGCATAGGTAAATCACTTAAATCCCCTCTTAAAAAAGCGTCGGATAATACTAATGGTTCATCAATTGATGATTGAGGTTTATTATTTAGGTCAATCCGTTTGCAGCGTGTATGTCCTTTTTGGTTTCTGGAAATAATAAGTAATCGTTGCTGGTCATCGTTTAAATCAATACCATCTAAAATGGCAGGATTATGAGTGGTGATAAATATTTGTTTGTCGTATTTTTTGGCTAAACGTGTGAGTTCTGTGATTAATTTTGTACAGAGTGTAGGGTTTAGAGAGGTATCTATATTATCAATCGCAAATATTTGGGGGGTATCTTTCGAAACTATCAATGTGATATAAAACAAGACAAATAAAAACCCTTCATTTGCATTGCGTTGATCGAAAACATCCGCTAAATATCGATCTTTAATGGTTATTTTTTGTTCGGGCTGTGATAAATCACTCGAAACCTCCATCTTTTCATACCAATCAAATAACGCTAAACTTTGTTGAATTTCACCAAAGGCAGTAAGCTCTTCTGTAGAATCAGCGGATTGTTTTTTAATAACCTGAAGTAATTTAAGTAAGCCTTGCCCATTAATGCCTAAAGGCTGGATTTGCCCTTCTTGTTCAAAATTTCGTAGCGCAGTATTTTCAGGGGCATAAATAAGGAATTTCTTAAAAGGAAATTTTTTACTTATTTTTTCTATATTATCACTAGCAGATTGTGTAGCTTCGCCACTCATTGATTGTTTAATAAATTTTTTAAGATCTTCATTTAAGATTTCATCCAAAAATCTAAAAATAGATGCCTTTTCTTGCTTTGTTTTGCCTTCAATAGAGTCTTTAATTAGCTCTTTAATAAACTCTTTCGCATTTTTTCCAAAAAGGCGGTTGAACTCCCATTTTGAATACGCTTCATTTTTATTTTCAAGAATATATTCTACTGGCACGTCAAGATTTTTTAACTGCAATACAATGCTTATATCTTGCTGGTTTAACTCAAAAGCCGAACGCATAAATTGTGGCTCAGTTATTCGAATCCCTCTAGGGACTAAGAACTCTTCATCTAATTTGTCCGCCTCAGCAGCACCCGCCAATGTAATCGCTTCTAAAATATTACTTTTACCGCACCCATTTTCACCAATTAACACGTTAAATCGCCCAACTTCCATGGTAAAGTCCTGTAACGATTTATAATTTTCAACGTGAAGTTTAGTAATCATAATAAAGTTAAATCATTACGCTAACGGACTGGTTATTTTTTTGCCACCTAATAAATGTAAATGCAAATGATAGACTTCCTGTCCACCGTCTGAATTACAATTAATAATGGTTCTATAACCTGACTCAGCAATGCCTTCTTGCTTGGCAATTTTTGCAACGGCTTGTAATAAAAAACCTGCAAGTTCATTATCCTTCAGATCATTAAGCGTCGCCGCATGAGCTTTAGGAATCACCAAAATATGCACGGGGGCTTTAGGATTAATATCCTTAAACGCCAAAACTTTCTCATCTTCATACACCACATCAGGTTTTATTTCACCCGATGCCATTTTGCAAAATAAACAATCACTCATTATTGTTCCTAGAAAGGCATTTTAAAACCAGGAGGAACAGGAATCCCTGCCGTTACTGCTTCCATTTTTTGTTTTTTCAGCCGATTCACTTTACGCACCGCATCATTCATTGCCGATGCCACTAAATCTTCGAGCATATCGGTATCATCTTCAACTAGGGATTTATCAATGGTAACTTTTCGGACTTCTCGTTTGCCTGTCATGATAATTCTAACCAACCCTGCGCCTGACTCACCTATAATTTCAATAGATTCAATCTCCTCTTGAATTTTTTTAACGCTATCTTGCATTTTTTGTGCTTGTTGCATAATATCGCCAATTGAATTACTCATTTTTTATTCTCCAGTATTAATAGTTGTTAATGTTTCGATAGAAACGGTTGTTTCTGGCAGAATCCGTGCGTCAAAATGTTCCTTTAGTGCATTAACATTTTCGTCATTATTGATGGAATCAACCGCTGCTAATTGTTTGTTTTCTGTTATTTGTTGTTGTTCTAATGCAGGTGTTGCGACATTATTTGCTTTTTGCGATGTAATCCGTAATTGCAAAGGCTTTTGATAATAATGTTGCAATGCCTTTTCCAATTTTTCCTTAAAGTTTCCAACTAAAGTATAGTTATCATTCATTTCCAAATAACAGAAATCATCGTCTGCTTTAATAAAATTACAATTATTTGCCAATTCTTTGGTTAAGGTTTTTAACCCCATCGCTTGAATCATATTTGTCCATGTATTTTCTGAGCGAATTTGAGGGGGGGGGATTCCTTTAGGGGTAGGTATTATCGGCTCTATAATGGGTAATAATTGCGGTATTTCAGGTTCAAAAACTTCCGATTTTATCGAAATATTTTGCGAAGGTTCTGTATTTATTTTAGGTACTTTAAGCGATGAAAAATCGCGTTGATTTAAACTTTCAGGTTTAAAACTCAGCATTCTCAGCATTAACATTTCAAATCCCATACGCGGGTTAGGTGCTAAGACTAAATCTTTTTGCCCAACCAAGCCCATTTGATAATAAAGCTGAACTTCTTCTGTGGTTATTAATGCAGCTAATTCGGCTAACATCTGTGAGTTAAAAGCACTGTCTTCAAAATCGGGAATCATTTGCACTAAAGCAATACGATGCAAGACTTTTAAAAATTGCTGTAAAACATCAATAAAATCGACACTTAATGCAGAAACAGCCTGTATTGTTTCTAATAACAGCTTGGCATTGGCGGACACTAAGGCTCGTAATAAGGCATCAATAGGTTGCTGATTAACCGTTCCAAGCATGGTGCTAACCTCTGGTAACGTAACCTGTCCTTGTCCAAAAACAATCGCTTGATCTAACAAACTCAAGCCATCGCGCATACTGCCATCGGCGGCATGTGAAATTAAATTTAACGCCGAAGCTTCATATTCAATCTGTTCTTGACCTAAAATAAACGCCATTTGTTGTTCAATTTGCTCTGGTAATAACGCTTTGAGATTAAACTGTAAACAGCGAGAAAGCACCGTTACGGGGATTTTTTGAGGATCAGTAGTTGCCAATAAAAACTTAACGTGGGAGGGCGGTTCTTCTAACGTTTTTAATAATGCATTAAAGCTATGCGTAGACAACATGTGCACTTCATCAATCAAATAAACCTTATAACGACCTTGATTAGGCGCATATTGAGCGTTATCTAATAAATCACGTGTGTCTTCAACTTTAGTACGAGACGCAGCATCCACTTCAATCAAATCCATAAAACGCCCTTGATTAAAATCAAGACAAATAGCGCATTGACCACAGGGGTTGGAATCGGTTAAATTTTCACAGTTAATCGCCTTGGCTAAAATTCGAGCAATCGTCGTTTTGCCAACACCTCGCGTGCCTGTAAACAAATAAGCATGGTGTAAACGCTGTTCTTTTAAAGCATTTGTTAAGGAGTTTGTAACATGCGTTTGACCCACACAATCGTCAAAGCTTTGAGGGCGCCACTTTCGAGCAAGTACCTGATAAGCCATGATGACTCTTAGGAAAGGGAAAATTAGGTGGAAACTGTGCCAGCGACACCTCGGCACACGAATCTGCTGCTACCGTTGCTTCCTTCCGGATCTGGCGGAGTTAACAGCGTATCGTTGCGAGAGAACCGACACAGTAACCATAATGTTGTTCAACGTATCCACGCTAAAACAGCTAATTATTATCACGTATTTTTTTAAAACATACAAGCTAAAATTATAAATATGTTTTATTTCTGAATAAAAAACCTTGTTTTTAACAATTTTAACATTAAGTCTTCGTAAAATAACGTCTTTTTCCCTTTTTATCACAACAAAATGCTATCATACGGGGCTACAGATGTTATTTTGAAGAGTTGATTACAACCACTTCTCCCTAATAACGGCATCAAGCAAAATATTATTGCCCATGAAATCGTCTCATTTTTATTACACCGCTCTCGTAGGATACTTCGGACTCTTTTCTCTGCTAATGCTTTGGTATACCATCCTCGCACCCTCGCTTTTTTTTCCCGTAGCGCTGTCGCTCCTTATCATGATAACGCCTTTATTATTCCCATTAATGGGGATGCTTAATGCGGAACCTAAAAGCTGTGGATGGGCGGCATTTTTAAGTTTATTATATTTTACGCATGGTGTTATTGAAGTTTATGTCGATCCTGAACATCGTTTTCTTGCCATCATGGAAATCCTATTCAGTCTATTACTTTTTTTTGGAGCAAGCTTTTATATGTACGCCTTAAAGAAAGCCCCTAAACCATGAGTGTTCAATTTCCACTTGAGTTTGAATTTCAAGCGAACCGAGGCTTTGATACTTTTTTTCCTGCCTCAAATCAGGCGATTATTGAACAGCTTCAAGCATTTGTATTAGGCGCAAGTGAGCAGCAAATTTTTTTGAGTGGCGATAGATCATTAGGTAAAAGTCACTTATTACAAGCCTGTTGCCAACTGGCGCATTCTGATGGTCAACATCCATTTTATTACCCCTTTGAATCGAAACGACTGCCTTCATTATCTGTTTTTGAAGACTTAGAAGCGGTTGAGTTGGTTTGTTTTGATAATATTGACAGTATCCTAGGTCATTTAGACTGGGAGCAAACCTTTTTAAACTTTCTAAACCAACAGTTGGAAAATAATAACCGCCTCATTCTCGCGTCACGCACCCCATTAGATGAAATAGACGTTAAACTCACAGACCTTAAAGCGCATCTTTATAACAATCTAACATTATCATTAAATCCTCTAAAACAGGATGAAATTATTACCGCTTTAATTCACAAAGCGCGTTATATGGGTATTACTTTGACTCAAAAAGCAGGACGATTTTTAGTGACACATTATGCCGCTGACTTACCCTCTTTATGGATTTTATTAGAACAGCTCGATAAAGCAACCTTATCGGCACAACGTAAATTAACCATCCCCTTTTTAAAACAACTTCTCGAATAATAGCGTTAATTCGGTTTTAAATTATTAATTTATACTGCACATCTTAAAAAAATCGCGTAAAATATGCCGATTAATTTTTAGTTATTGTTTAAAGGAACCTATCAATGGTACGCATTCGTCTTTCTCGCGGTGGCGCAAAAAACCGTCCATTTTATCATATCGTTGTTACAGACAGCCGAAATAGTCGTGACGGTCGTTATATTGAACGTCTTGGTTTTTTCAACCCTTTTGCTCGTGGAAGCGAAGAACGTATCCGTTTAAATATTGATCGAGTTTCCCACTGGAAATCACACGGTGCTCAAGCCTCTGACCGAGTTGCAAAATTAATTAAAGATCATAGCAAAGTACAAGCTGACGCTGTTTCAGCCTAAGCTAAGTAGTCATAGAACGTGATCACACTCGGTAAAATATCAGGTGTTTTCGGAATAAATGGGGCGCTAAAAATTTTCTCTTTTACACAGCCTAGCGAAAATATCCTGACCTATCCTACTTGGATTTTAGAAAAAGACGGTAAACAAACAGAAGTCACATTAGTGCGAGGACGACGGCAAGGAAAAACCCTTGTTGCCCAGTTAAAAAATATTTCAGATAGAAATGAAGCGCTGGTATTGGTTGGAAGCGAGATTCAAATTCATAAAACCTCACTGCCCACTACTGAGGAAAATGAATACTACTGGCATGACTTAATTGGCTTAAAGGTTGAAACCTTGGAAGGTAATGCGTTAGGTAGGGTTGATTCTATCCTTGAAACAGGTGCAAATGATGTCCTGATTATTAAAGGTGATAAAGAACACCTCATTCCTTTTTTACAACCTCAAGTCATTGTTAATATTAATCTTCAAACAGGTCTTATGCAGGTTGATTGGGACACTGATCTTTAATGCACTTTGATGTAATTAGTTTATTCCCTGAAATGGTAATGCAAGCAGCTTCTTATGGGGTGACAGGCAAGGCAATTGAAAAAAAAATAGTCAGTTTGTCCGCATGGAACCCTCGAGATTACACCACTGATAAACACCGCACAGTTGATGCAAAGCCTTATGGTGGTGGCCCTGGGATGGTTATGAAATACCAACCCCTAGCCGATGCAGTTAAGAATGCTAAAAGCAGTCAAGATTGTAAAAATAAAAAAGTCGTTTATTTATCACCACAAGGAAAAGTGATTAATCAGCATTTATTGTCCACGATAAAACACGACACAGACCAATTAATCTTAATAGCAGGGCGCTATGAAGGGGTTGACGAACGGTTTATTGAAACTATCTGTGATGAGGAATGGTCATTAGGTGATTATGTGATCAGTGGCGGTGAACTGGGCGCGCTGATTGTTATTGATGCAGTAACACGTTTATTACCAGATGTTTTAGGTGATGAAGACTCTGCAAAACAAGATTCTTACAGTGATGGGCTTTTAGAATTTCCTCACTACACACGGCCTGAAAAATTAGACCAAGGGAATGTGCCTGAGATATTGTTAAGTGGAAATCATGCAAAAATAGAACGCTGGCGCACAAAACAAGCCTTAGGACGAACGTGGAAAAAACGTTCAGATTTATTAGAACATAAAAAACTAACAGCTATCGAGCATGGTTTGTTAGAAGAATTTAAACTTGAAGTACAATAAGGTATCGTAATGAGCAATATTATTAAAGAATTAGAACAAGCACAGCTAAAAAAAGATATTCCCGCCTTTAACCCAGGTGATACGGTTGTGGTACAGGTTAAAGTAAAAGAAGGCGAACGTGAAAGATTACAAGCCTTTGAAGGGGTTGTAATTGCTAAGCGTAACCGTGGTCTTAATTCAGCCTTTACCGTTCGAAAAATTTCTTATGGTGAAGGGGTTGAACGTGTTTTTCAAACACACAGTCCAATCATCAGTAGCATTGATGTAAAACGTCGTGGGGCGGTACGTCGTGCTAAGCTTTATTATTTACGCAACTTAACAGGGCGTGCCGCTCGAATTAGAGAAAAACTTTAATTATTATTGATTAAAGCACCAACCTTTGAGTACCAAAATTTACATAACCTGAAAAGAAAAGACTTTTTGACTCAAAGGCTTGCTGTTTTGTTGCTTATAACTCTCAGCAACTTGTGCTAATGATGACACCGATAGCGCCCCCTCTTTCGTTATCAAGGGTGAAACCAACGCTTCTCGTGCCGCAACACACATAACCTGCTCCGTCACGTTATTCATAGACAACGCAATTTCATGCGCCTTATTTTGTTCAATAATACCTACAGGTTCATTGGCAATTAAATAATCACTGGCTTGATGTTTATTTGGAAAAATCTTCCAAATATAGCCCTCATAATTTTGATAGTAACAATGCACATGAGCATCCTCTGACACTTTTGCTTTAAAATTTAAAATATCATTTAACTGGTATTTTTCTTTAGCAGACATAATCTCAACATCCAGCGGCCCTTTCGATTGTACTAGAGGGGGGGTTGATGAAACAACACTATCCGTGTGTAATTTTTCTAGCGTCTCTTCTCTTTCATCCTCTGTTTTCTGATAGGTTGATTGCAAACACTCTCTATAAGGAACTTTAGCTAACTTTCCTAATACTTCCAATGTATTTAGCTGTAATAAAGTTCTAATTGCTTGATGCATACCTTCACTTTCATCAAATGAAAAATTTAAAAAAATACCTGCGCTTTTAATTCTTCCACCTAAATCACCTGCAATACCTTGTCGGTAAACGGCAATTGAATTTGAACTCCCAACCCCATTTAATACTTCAAAATTTGCCGTATTCACAATATTCATATCCGCCGATATAATCGAAACCATATCATCTTTACTTACCCCAAAGTCAGCATCACGAAGACTCACACTTGCCGCGGCTCCGCCCGAAATAATATTTTTATCGACCTGTGTAATTGCCCCAATAATTTTGTAATCAGGATAATTAACGGGCTTTGGAAGCGCTTTACCTTTATTCCAACGACTATATGTTTTGAGATATTCTTCAAATAAAACAGGATGACTTTTTGAAATCCCCAATTGCTCTAATAATTGGGTTGCAGGTAAAGAAGGTAAGTCTATAAATCGAAAAACATTACTTTCTAATTGGCTTACGGTATTAATTAACATATCACGCCCACTTAACAAACTAATCACTTTCCCTGCATGATTTGGTATCCCTTCAGAGGTTACATAAATGGGCCTTAAATTTGCTTTTAATAACAAACGATCAAAACATTGTAAGGTTGTATGAAAATGCGTGATATTCCGAACAGGCAATGTCTTAGGTTGATAAATATTATAGGCTTCCTTGGGGTTTGCACACGCACCAAGAAACAAGGTTAATAAAGAAACACTCATGATATTTATAATTTTATATTGCATAACAATACCCATCTGAAGGTAAAAAATAAAGAGAAGCTGAGACTAGCCCTGCAAAAATACATTCAAGATGGATTTTTAAACTTTAAAAAATATTTTCACTCCTTTTTGTGGTTTTTGGTTTTTTCCCCATTAAAAATCAACTAAATTTAATTACTTAAATAATATCTTTTTTAATTTTTTTCTAGCATAATGACTAATCGTGATTAATCTCACAATTATTACATTTCAACTTAAATAAAAAAACGTCTGATATAGACTTTAATCTACCAATAAAGCCTAAGTCAGGAATAATTCAACCTAAAAAGAAAAAATAAAGTAACCCATCTTTTGTGGTGAATTCTCATCTTGAATAAATATACATCAGTAATAGATGTAGGGGAAAGTGATGAATATAAGAAATGCATTAGCAGTAATAATTCTAGGTTTATGTATGCAAACAGCACAAGCGCGTGTTGCTTTGTTAATAGGAAACGACAATTACAGCGATAAAATATTCCCTCAGCTTGATCAAGCCGTTAATGACACTGACCGACTGGCGAACAAACTTAAGGCATTAGGTTTTTCAGTAATTCAAAAGGAAAACCTTAGTTTTGAAAAAATGCGTGAAGCCATTCGTGAATTTAATGAAGCATTAAGAGAAAACAACGAGGTGGGGTTATTTTATTATGCAGGTCATGGAATGCAAATTGATGGGGATAACTATTTAATTCCAGTAAAAGCCCACATTAGTCGTGAATTTGAAGTAAAAACCGAGGCTGTTAATACGGAGTTAGTTTTAAATGCCATGTACGATGCTAAAACTAAAATTAATTTAGTAATATTAGATGCGTGCCGAGATAATATTTTTTCAAGCCGTGGAGCGAGTCGAGGTCTTGCTAATATTGCGCGTAAAAACACTTTTATTGCCTATGCAACGCAACCGAATGAATCGGCAGAAGATGGGACGTTTATGGATTTTTTAGCGACTCGCATTACCGAAAAGTTATCCATTGACCAAATGTTTAAAAAAGTAATTAACGATGTTCGAGAACAAACAGGGGGTATGCAAGTCCCTTCATTTACCTATAATTTATTAACAGATTTTTATTTTAATGCGCCTGAAGAATCGGTGATGGCACCGACTCCAACCAAAATTTACGCCTCACGAGCCAATATTTTACCAAAGAAAAAAAGACAAGCACTCTTACCATCAACGCCTCTTATTTCTAAGCTGGTTGTGCCTTTACCTGTGGAGTCGTGTTTAATGATAGAGCCTGAAATGGTTCATATCGAAGGTAATTGTTATAATATGGGCAGCACAGGTTCTGAAGAAAGCCGATCCAGTGATGAAGCACAAAAAAAAGTTTGTGTGGATAATTTTGAAATGGGAAAATTTGAAGTAACTCAAAAACAGTGGTTAGATATTATGGGGGATAGACCTTCTAACTTTAGAAATAATCGATACCCCGTTGAATCTGTTAGTTGGAAAGATGTGCAAAAATTTATTGTAAAATTAAATGCCAAAACCAATAATCACTATCGTTTGCCCACGGAAGAAGAATGGGAATATGCCGCCCGATCAGGCAGTAAGAGTGCTTATTACTGGGGAAATACGATTGATTGCTCAAAAGCCAATTATCATGATTGTGAAATAGATAGAACCACCGAAGTAGGCTCTTATCCGCCGAATGGTTTTGGTTTGTATGATATGTCTGGCAATGTGTGGGAATGGATGTGTTCTGAGTATGATCGTGACAATAATGGCAATAAAAAATCATGCCTGCATAAAACCGATAGTAATTTTGGTCGTTTCACCATTCGAGGGGGGTCTTGGACCAGTGGAAAAGGACGTTTACGTTCAGCAAATCGGAGTAAAGGCGGCATGAAAACCCGCGAATATAACCTAGGATTTCGCCTCGCTCGATCAGCTTAATGAAACCATTGATCTAAGACTCGATGAACTTCATTCACCCCTTTCTTTTTTGACGCTGAAAATAATTGCAAACTGAGTGGGAATTCAACCGCATCTAATTCTCGCTCAACCTTTAGTAACGTGTTTTTAGCCGCACCGTAATTTACTTTATCCATTTTAGTTAATAGAATATGCAAAGGAAGGGTTGAGTGCCCACACCATTCAATCATCTGCCAATCAAACTCAGTTAACGGATGTCGTATATCCATCACTAAGACAATCCCACAAAGTGCTTTGCGATCCGTTAAATAGGTCTCCATCATTTTTCGCCATTGCTTTCTAACCGCAATCGGTACTTTAGCATAGCCATAACCTGGTAAATCCACAAAACGCTTTCCCGCTTCTATCTCAAAAAAATTTAACAATTGTGTTCGTCCAGGGGTTTTACTAATTCGGGCTAAGGCTTTTTGACGTGTTAAGGTATTAATAGCACTGGATTTTCCTGCATTTGAACGCCCTGCAAACGCAATTTCCAGGCCTTCATCGGGGGGGGCAAGACTAAGTTGAGGCGCACTATTAATAAATTTAGCTTGATGATAAACTGGATTCATCGTTATCTCGTATAAGATGTTATAAAAAGAGGTGGCTAAGGTAAAAAATCTTAGTCAAAACGATCATTATTTTAAATTAAAACCGCCTTATTATTTTTTATTCCTTTAAAGGGGACGTTTGATGCTGAAAAAATTACTCACACTTTCAATTACATTAACCTTATCCACCACCGCTATTGTACACGCCAAAGCCAATACTGAGGCAGGTAAACAACAAGCGGCTGCCTGTGCTGGCTGTCATGGTGAAACGGGTAATAGCACGGTTGCAACGTTTCCAAAATTAGCAGGGCAACATGCGTCCTATTTAGTGAAAACCTTACAAGAACTTAGAAAAGGCACTCGAAATGCACCCATGATGGCACCTTTAGCCGCCAGTCTAAGCGATGAATCAATGGCAGACCTTGCCGATTTTTATGCGGCACAAGCGGTCACAAGTAATGAAATGCCCCTATTACCATTGAGTGATGAGGAGGAGGACGAAGAAGATGAAGCCGCTATTGAGCTGATTAAAAAGAAACAACAACAAAAACTCGACATTTTATTGGCAAAAGGGAAAAGTCTGTACTTAAACGGTAATTTAGAGTCTAAAGTGTCGGCTTGTTCTGCCTGTCATGGCGTCAATGGCGATGGTAATCAACCCGCGTCCTATCCAGCATTAAAAGCCCAACATGCCGATTATTTAATCAAAACCTTAGCCGACTTTCAAAAAGGACGTCGTAGCCAAGATGCCGATAACATTATGGGTATGATTGCAAAGAAAATGACCGATGAAGAAATTCAGGCGGTTTCCTATTATATTTCAGTAATGAATCGTAAAAAATAACGCCATTCATTTTTTTAAACCCATACTCATCAGGAGTTTTTATGTTTAAACGTATTGTTTTCTTTTTTTTGTTTAGCTTTAGCGCCCTCTTACACGCAGAAGGCAAAGGTTATGAGCTTATATCCCCCGCACAACCTGTCACCGATACCAGTAAAGTCGAAGTATTGGAGTTTTTTTGGTACGGCTGCCCACATTGCTATCATTTAGAGCCTCAACTGGACAAATGGTTGGCTGTAAAACCTGACAATGTAAACTACATCCGCCAACCTGCCGCCTTTAACCAGCAATGGGCAGATCATGCCAAAGCCTATTTTATTGCGGAATCACTGGGTGTTGTTGACCAAGTTCACGCCGATTTTTTTGATGCGATTCAAAACAAAAAACAAAAATTACAAACGGAATCTCAACTAGCTGATTTTTTTGTAGCGCATGGCGTTGATCGTGAAAAGTTCGTTAAAACCTTTAATTCTTTTTTAATTGACACCAA
>JAGLEW010000148.1 GCA_023144875.1 Methylococcales bacterium | reverse complement strand
TAATAATTGTGATTATTTCACTCTGCGATAAAGCACGAGACCGATTCCTTTTTTTCTCTCCATTTTCGAGCTGGTTTTGCTCCCATTTTGGAATGAACCATTGGCAAAAGTCATCAACATCTGTAAATAGCTGTGTTAAACTCATTTTAGGCAACCTTTTTTGAAAAATATTAAGTCTCAGAATCTTTATATTTTTTCAGATTTTAAAAAAGGTTGCCTACTTTTTTTATCCCGAACTGAGGTTAACTAGGAGTTTCAAAACTGCCATCAAGCGTAGCGGTATTAATTCAATATATTAAGGAATCAGTTAGTATGATCATGCTTAAACAGATTACCCACCTTAAACTTATATGAAAATACAAATGGTAGGTAATCATTCAAAAGTTATCCAGAACTCAGGTTGTTTAGTCGTCGTCTTTGACGATTTTACCTGTGGCAGCACTCACTTCTATCTCTTTAGTGCCTTTTTTTGTTTGGATTGTAAAATCATAAGTAGGTTCACCATTGGATTCAATTTCATAACGCACACTTTTGATCGTTCCTGCTTGAACTTTTAGTGCAATTGCCCCCGCTTGTTTTTCAGTAAATTTTGCTTTTTCTTTAAAGCCTTTCGCACTTGCAGATGCAACTTGTTTTTCCACCGCAAACCCTGTCATAGGAATCATTAATGTGGCCGCAATCGCAAGTGTAAGAATTTGTTTTTTCATCGTTTTTTTGAGTCATTATAAAAAAGAGAATACATGATAATAATTTCCATTTACAAAGTAAAGCAGTTACTTTGTTCTATTTCACTTTCAAATTTTGTTATAAACTTAAAGTACGATTCTCATTCTTTTCCCCTCATATTTTAAAAGGATTCAATGATGTTTAAAAACTTAACGGCCGATGTTTTAGGACTTAGTGATATTGGTAAAATAATTCCCGAAAAAGACTTTGATAAAACCGATATTGATGAATATGTCTTTAGTGAAGATAATGAAAAAATTTATGCGGTTATTAAATCAAAAACCCATGATTACACGGTACCCGACAACTAACATTGCCTTGATTCATTTAGATGGGGGGATGGCGATTAGTAAAAAGAAAACTATGATGCGCTATTTATATAAAAATTATCCCGTGTCTTCTGTGCGCCTTGAAACAGCAGGGACAATTGATCTGGATGTTGAACTTAAATTTTCTATAAAAGGTGAAGAGTTTTCAATTGATGTTGATAAAAAACAAATTGATGAAGTACGGGCAATTTACAAAGCGTTGTTTAGTGTTTCAGAAGGCTGTCATCAAATTCATGATCAAATGGAAATTTTAGAACACACGCATGATGCAATATATAAGATGTTTAATTTACGCCAATTACCCGATGATGTTGTCCCTAATTTACCCGATATGATTAGTCAAACTGCGAATCAAGTGGAATTACATTATGGGCATCGTCGTAATGAGATTCGGCATTATGATTTTGGTTCTATTTTTGAACGTTATCTAAAATAAATCACACACCTAGTTATTTTTCCCCTTTGGAAGCGCATCCGCTAACACAAAATAGGCGATGGGAGTGGCTATCTGTCGGGACTTGACAGCTATACTTATAATTCCGCCAACATCTTTCTTTAACGCGAACAACTCTTTAAGGCAAACCAAAATTTTGATTTTAGATAAAAATCACTGAAAATCAAGTAATATTTAAATGGAGTGTAAGTAAAAGATTACAAAAATTGAACCTTTAAAACTGACATGATGTCTATTGTGTATAAAAGCCTTGCAGCAAGTGATGGATGAACTCAATAAACTTAAGTCTGCGTAACATCAATGAATCAAATAAATCATGTCTACTTTTTTAAAGTATCTTCTTTTTTTTTCTATTTTCTTTTTTCTTAGCTTTCAATCATCAAATGCGGATATTCCGAATGATTCGCAGCAAATATTTAATTTAGCGGAACAAAGTTATCCTCAACGATTTACCACTCGATTAAAGACGCGTCATTTTCCACCAGAATGGCCTTATTTTCGAGGACCTTATCCTAATAATCTTTACCTAGGGGTTAATAAAAAAGGCATTGTCTATGTCAAAGGCGGGGATTTTGGCAATAAATTATTAAGACTGGGTACTACACAAGAAATTTTAGCCTTTTTAAAAAGTGACCCACAAAGTAACACCGCTTCTCAAAATGCACCATTTGGCGCTGGTGCAGGACGTGTGATTGCGACTCAAAATCTTAGTTCAGTTGCTGCGACCATGGCAGCGCTTGAAAATATCAATGGATTAGAAAAAGTAACCAGCAATTGGTTTACAGGTGAATGGGTGGCCTTTTATTTTGATAATGGGCGTGTTGTTGAGCAAAAATTAAACTTTCATTCTAACGGCACATATCAATCAGAATCGATTACCCAGATTAATAATACGCCAAAGGTAATACGTGCAGAAGGGCGCTGGCTGGTTTTATCGGGTGGAAGTGATGGTAAATTTAACCTTACTTTATGGAACGCTACGGGAAATTTAAGGGGAAATTACCCCATTGAAAATGAAGGTAATAATGGTTTACGTCTTATTAATCAAAGCAGTAAACCCGACGTGCGTTCAGTTCTGTATTCACGACTTAACTCATCCGCTAATGTGCGGTTTCCGGGGATGTTTTTACTGGGTGATTTTGAATATATCAATTATAAAGGTCGAAAAAATCAGCATCTTTTTCGGTATCAGTTTAATAAAAATGGCACGGTAAGGCGGCGTATTTATGGTGATTTCTCTCTGGATAGGGCATTACAATCTGATACAACAGGGCGATGGACTATTAGTGCGAATGGCGATCAGCTTCGATTAACATTCAGAGGAAAAACAAATGCCTTTACCATAAGAAATGCAACGCATTCAACCGTTTCAATGTATACCTCGGCGACGAACTATCAATACTGGAAACGTTTGCAAGAACCACGAATCGCCGATATCGATTCCTTTATTGGTGAATTTCAAGGAAATAATAAAGAAGGTTATCTGAGTATTCAAAAAAATGGGAATGGCTATCTTGTGGATGTTGTTGAGCCTTTTGAAGGAGGAAAGGAGTATCAAAAACTTCGAGGGACGCGCTTAAAAAATGGTCAATTAAGCGTCAAAGTACCCGCTCAATATAATGGTGAAACGCAGTTAATTTTAGAAGCAGGTTACAATCGATTATTGGTGAAAGAAACGCCCGCTCAATTTTTCTTTCAAACGAGTAATGACTACTTAGAAAAAGTTTCTAGCACCCCACTAAAAATAAACCCAGTTAATATTTTAGGACAATGGCGAAATACCTTATATTCGGGTAAAGGAAGCTATTATATTTTCCTTGATGATGGTCGTTATTATTCCAGCCGAGTTTCTTCTGAATATGGCACATATACACTCAACGGCAACACGCTAACGCTATCCCCTGTCTGTGGCGGAAGTTATAAACGCACCGCCAAAATTGTTGATCACAGGCTTAAACTCGATACCATTTACTACACGCCGACCCCAGGGATTCGTGAACTTGGACGGGCAGGTACTCAGCTCGAAAACACTTTATTTAAAGCTCAACTTGATCGTCGTAAGGAGACCTATGGCGCAAAATTAAAACCCCATCCACGCTACAGAGGGGTGTTTGTCTTTGCAGAAAAGACCGAATTTTTAGGTTCTTATGTCAAAATGAGTTTTAAGGCGGATGGGACAGGCACCCAATTTTCAGGAGCTATCTATGAGGTTTATGATTTCTGGGATTTACGCCGCTATATTGGTTTAGAAATTGATTCTTTTTCATTTGGCATCGAATATTACGTGACCAAAGAAGGCGATAAAGAAGCGGTTGTTTTTTATAACACAGGCATTTGGACATCAAGTTATCGAGGTGTGCAACGTATAGGATCTGCTGCTGGAAACCCTGCTAGTGCTAGATCACTTAAGCTTTATCATGGTCGATCAGCGGTATGTTACACATTCAATGATCAAGATGGAGGAAGAGTGCTACCGATTGTAAATTAAGCGTAAAATAGAGGTTGAAAATGAATTGGAAATTAAATAAATGGATAACAATATTTTTAGCCTTATTCTTACAGCCTCTATTTTGAATCTTTAAGACGACTACCGACACTATGCCACTATGCTGTCAGTAACCCCCTGTTTAGACTTGTTATTTTTAACAATGAAAAAGAATGATTAATCACGTAACTACTTGGTTTAAACTGCCTGTAAAAATATAGAAAGAGCAAAGAAAAAATACCAAAAAGCATGGAAAATAGCTGCTGAAACCTTAAACTATCGACTAGCGATATGCAACGCGGGTTAACTTGATGAAATGGGCGAGCTTCCTTCACCACGAAAAGGAAAACCGCGTGTAATTTCTAACCCTTTGAAATTGCTAGATGTTCTATTTTAAGTGGGTAGCCAAAAAATTTAATCTCCAATACGGTATTCTGCGGAACGAGCATGGGCGGTAAGTTGTTCGCCACGTGCCAAGACAGAGGCAATTTTGCCTAACTCATCCGCGCCTTGTTCAGAACAATTGATTACGCTACTGCGTTTTTGAAAATCATAAACCCCAAGCGGTGAGGAATAACGCGCGGTGCTGGACGTGGGTAAGACGTGATTAGGCCCTGCGCAATAATCGCCCAACGCTTCGGCGGTATAGCGCCCTAAAAAGATAGCCCCTGCATTTTTGACCTTGTCACATAGTTTTTCAGGATGAGCAACGGACAGCTCTAAATGTTCGGGGGCGATGGTATTGACAATATCAATCGCCTGATCTAATGTATTCACCTTAATAAATGCCCCTCTGTTTTTAAGCGAGGTTTTGATGATGTCTTGTCGTTCCATGGCTGGTAATAATTTATTAATACTGATTTCAACCTGTTGTAAGAAATTAGCATCGTCTGACATTAAAATCGCTTGAGCCTGTTCATCGTGTTCGGCTTGGGAAAATAAATCCATCGCAATCCAATCGGGATTGGTGTTGCCGTCACAAACAATTAAAATCTCAGAAGGGCCTGCAATCATATCAATGCCAACCTGTCCAAAGACGAGTTTTTTAGCCGTTGCGACATAAATATTCCCAGGCCCTACAATTTTATCGACGGCGGGGACGGTTTTAGTGCCATACGCTAACGCGGCAACGGCTTGCGCGCCTCCCATTGTAAAGACACGATCAACCCCTGCAAGATGTGCGGCGGCTAAAACCATGGCGTTGGTTTGATTTTTAGGTGTTGGCACCACCATAATTAACTCAGGCACGCCTGCGACTTTGGCAGGAATGGCATTCATTAATACAGAAGAAGGGTAGGCGGCTTTTCCACCAGGAACATACAAACCGACTCGGTTGAGTGGGGTTATTTTTTGCCCAAGTTTAGTACCGTTGGCTTCTGTAAAAGACCAGCTTTCTAATTTTTGGTGTTCCGCATAGGCAAAAATACGGTTAGCGGCGGTTTGCAATGCCTCTGATTCTGCGGGTGGTAAATTCTCCCATGAGGCTTTTAAAACTGTTTTTGATAGTTCTAATTCGTCCATGTTTTGAAACTGGCATTGATCAAATTGATTGGTGTAGCGAATTATCGCCGCATCGCCTTCTGCTCGCACGTCTTTAATAATCGCCACGACACGTTGATGCACCGCTAAATCATCTGCATCATCCCACGCTAATAAAGCGCTTAATTGTGAATTAAATTGAGGGTTAGCGGCATCAAGGTGTGTCATTGCAAGAGAAGTCATACGTTGTGTGTTTTTAAAGTGGTTTCAAATTGCTGAATTAAAGGGTGAATAATGCTGTGTTTGGTTTTCATCGAGGCTTTATTGACCACTAAACGTGAGCTGATTTCGCAAATAAGTTCCTTTGGCTCTAGTCCATTGGCTTTTAAAGTATTGCCTGTTTCAACCAAATCGACAATACAATCGGCTAATCCAACTAAGGGTGCAAGCTCCATCGCGCCGTAGAGTTTGATGATTTCAGCTTGAATGCCTAAGCTGGCAAAATAGCGTTTAGCGGTATTGACGTATTTAGTCGCGACACGAACACGCCGACCTAAGGGTGGCGCATCCACAAAACCTGCGGTCATCATTTGACA
>JAGLEW010000147.1 GCA_023144875.1 Methylococcales bacterium | reverse complement strand
GCCGCGCAACATAATGAGGCGCATGTGGGTGTGTATGCCGAAATTATTCAGACAGGTACGGTGCAATGTGGCGATAAAGTCACTATTTTGGATTAATCAACACCGTTCCAATAGCCTGTAAAGCTTAATGATGCCCTGAATGTTTGATTGAGGGCATTAGTTTTGGAAATCTCTTTTGGGCATATTTTCTGTGGCACTCGACACAGGTTTCGGTTAATTTATAAAAATAAAAACTAATTAATTCGGATTTATTTTCTTCGGCGACATGGGCTAACATACCTGCAAAACCATGAAATTTTTGATCTAACTGAATAAAAGCAGGCGGTAAGTTCTTATGTAACACGTGCATTTGTTTCGGCGTTAATTTTTGCTTCATAATGTAGCTATGTTGCATTTTTTGTGCGATCGCCGTTATTTTATTATTATCCCCACTGACAATAGCAGGAAGCAATGCTTGCATCCCTTGTTGTAATTGTTGCATTTCTTGTCGTAATAACGATTTAATCTCACTGGGTAATTCGATGGCTGTTGGACGCTTGTCATGGGTTTTTGATTCGGCTTGGCTATTCACAGAAAAAATTGAACAAAGGGCAAGTATTGATATTTTTAAATAGGATGATTTCACAGATTAGTGCCAGAGTTATTATAAAAATTAGAATATTACCCTATTTGAGTTTATTTCAGCGTGTGTTTTAATTTATTTGATCCTAATGGTGCGTGATAGTATGGTTAACACATGATCACAACCTAATAAAAAAAGCAACTATGGCGTTAATATCTTTACGACAATTATTGGATTATGCGGCTGAAAATCATTTTGCCGTTCCCGCGTTTAATGTCAGTAATATGGAGCAAGTTCAGGCAATTATGCAAGCGGCGGATGCTTGTGATAGTCCTGTAATTATGCAAGGATCAGCGGGGGCTAATAAATATGCAGGTGAAGTTTTTTTACGCCATTTAGTCTTGGCGGCGGTTGAGCAATATCCACATATTCCTGTGGTGATGCATCGCGATCATGCACCAACCACCGATATTTGTGCGCAAGCCATTCAATCAGGGTTTAGTTCGGTGATGATGGATGGCTCTTTATTGGAAGATTGGAAAACACCCTCATCGTTTGAATATAATGTGCGCGTCACACAATTTGTGGCAAAAATGGCGCATGCCTGTGGGGTTTCAATTGAAGGTGAAATTGGTTGTTTAGGGGCGTTAGATGCAGAGGATTCGACCGACCATTGCAAGCTATTAACTGATCCTGATGAGGCGGTGGAATTTGTCAACCAAACACAAGTTGATGCGTTGGCAGTGGCGATTGGTACTAGCCACGGGGCGTATAAATTTAGCAAACCACCGACAGGAGATGTGTTGGTGATTAGCTTGTTAAAAACCTTGCAACAGCGTTTACCGAATACGCATTTTGTCATGCACGGTTCGAGTTCTGTTCCGCAAGATTGGTTAAAGGTTATTAATGATAATGGCGGTAATATTAACCAAACTTATGGCGTGCCTGTCGCTGAAATTGTTGAGGGCATTAAATATGGGGTGCGAAAGGTCAATATTGATACTGATTTGCGGTTAGCATCGACAGGGGCAGTTCGTCAATATGTTGCACAGGAAGAAAATGCCGCTAATTTTGATGCCCGTAAAATTTATAACGCCGCGAGAGAGGCAATGCAGGCACTTTGTCAATCACGTTATGAGGCATTTGGAAGTGCGGGGCATGCCCGTAAAATTAACGTCATTCCACTGTCGAAAATGGTTGAACGTTATAAAATATAATCTAACACCGACTTTAATGAAGGGTCTGTGATATAAAAATCGGCTTGTTTTTCGACCAATTCACGTCTGGCAACGCCACCAAAACCAATGACTTTTACGCCAACTTGCTGGGCTTCTAAATCGGTTTTACCATCGCCAATTAAAATCATTTTTTGAGCATCTTTACTTATTTTTTGACAAATATCGGCTTTTCCGCCTGTTCGTGCCAGTGGAGAGACTTGGTTATAGCCTTGATATTCCCCTTTGCTATCAAAAAAAATATCAACCGCATGAACATTTTCGGCAGGAACTTTTAAGAAGGTGGCGAGGGGTAAAATCGCTTGTCGTAGTCCGCCGCTAATTATATGAATTTGTTTTTGATGTGCTTGCAGGGTTTCAAAAACCTCTTTGACTCCATCAACTATTTCGGTAATGTATAAGTCAGCGACAGTTTCAATCGCGGTTTGATTGGGGCGAATAAGGTCTAAACGTTGTTGATAAATGGCTTCTAACGCCCGCTCACCATTCATCGCGGCATTGGTTAATTTTGCCATTTCTGTGCCTAAGCCTACCGCATTTGCACATTCATCAATGCCTTCGATACGACTTAAAGTGCTGTCACAATCAAAGCAAATTATTTCAAAATTGGGTGTTGTCATTTTTTGGGATCGGTTGATTTTTCTTGTTGTAATAAGTGGATAAATTCATCGCTTGGAACGGGTTTGCTGTAATAATAGCCCTGAACATAGTCGCACCCTTTTTCGGCTAAAAAGTCCAGCTGACCTTTGGTTTCAATGCCTTCAGCCACAATTTCCAAATCTAATGAGCGCGCTAAGGTAATAATAACATCAACAATCGCCGCATCTTTTGAGTTATCAGGTAAACCCATCACAAACGAACGGTCTATTTTTAGGGTGTCAACGGGCAAATGCTTAAGATAGGAAAGGGAGGAATAGCCCGTTCCAAAGTCATCAATGGATAATTTAATCCCCAAGGTATGCAACTGCTGTAAGGTTTGTGTCGCGCCTTTGACATCACTCATTAATAAGCTTTCGGTAATTTCCAGTTCTAAAAAATCATTAGTTTGCGTGAATTTTTCTAAAATAGTTTTGATTTTGGAAAATAGATTTTTATCGGTAAACTGTTTTAAGGATAAATTGAGTGATAAAGAAAGATCACCAAACCCCATGTTTTGCCATGACGTGTATTGTTTAGATAAGGCTTCGAGCGCCCATTCACCCACAGGAATAATTAAGCCTGTTTCTTCTAAAATAGAAATAAATTCCATGGGTGGAATCAGCTCACCATCAGGATGTTGCCAACGAATTAAGGCTTCTGCACCTGCAATCTTCCCTGTTTTACTAGAAACTTTAGGTTGATAATACAGTAAAAACTCTTCGGACTTCAGCGCCTGTCGTAAATGATTTTCTAAAATTAAACGATGCTTAATTTTATCGGTCATTTCTAAGGAATAAAATTGATAACTGTTACCCCCTGAGGTTTTTGCACGGTGCATGGCGGTTTGAGCATCTTTTAAAAGATCATTGCTGTCATGATTTTCAAGCGGGCAAAGAGTGATACCAATGCTCAACGAGATAACAATATCTTGATTTTGTAGCAAAAAAGGCGTGCGAAAATCATCAATAATTTCTTGAGCTAATAGCGCCGCCGTACTTTCATTAGAGGTATTTAATTTAATCAGGCCAAATTCATCCCCGTTTAAACGAGCAATGCATTCACCCTCATTCGGGTAGTGTTCTAAACGTTGTGCCACCGCCCGCAATAATTCATTGCCCGCTTCATGTCCCATGCTTTCGTTAACGAGTTTAAAACGATCAAGTCCAATACAATATAGTGCGCATGTTTGGTTATTTTTTTTGGCAATGCTGAGAAGTTGATCGGTTTGGCGATTAAATAAGGTGCGGTTGGGCAAATTAGTTAAAAAATCATAATTAACTAATTGTATAATTTTTTGTTCAGCTTCTTTTAAGGTGGTAATGTCTTGAGTTGTACCCACCATTCGGATAGGGCGACCGTTATCAAATAATACTTCGCCGCGTTCATGTAATATACCTATTTTTCCATCGGGCTGAATAATACGATGTTGAATATCATAGACTTTATTAACCACGGCGTTGTTCATGGCATCGGCGACCATTTCCAAATCATCAGGGTGAATAATTTTCATAAATTCATCTTGATTGGCTTTTATTGACCCAGGTTCTTTACCTAAAATATGATAAATTTCATCCGACCAAAAGAGATTGTTGGTGATAAAATCAAAATCCCAGCTACCAAGGTGTGAAATCCTTTGTGCATTCGCTAAATTGGTTTCACTTTGATGAAACTTTGCCGTCATGTGAGTGTATTCAGTGGTATTGATAAAGACCCCCTGATAACCATCAAAATGATCCCCATCAAAAACAGGATCTGCACTGACATTAAAGTTGATCTTTTTATTGTCTTTGTGGTAAAAAGTAATCGGGTAATTAAGAAAAGTGGCGTGGCGTTGAAGCAAGGTATAAAAAGCCTCTCGTTCTGATTCAATAATAAAATCGATGAGATGGCGGGACTTAACATCAGCTACATTATGGCCTGATAACTGAGCAACATTTGATGTAATTTCAATTAAATAGCCTTCTTTGTCCAGTCGCCAAAGACAATGGCCAGATGCGGTGAGTGTGTGTTGAAAATACCGCTTAGTATCCGAATCGGATAGGTAATTTTTACAATTTTTAGCGGACATAAGTTTAAATAAAGTTGAGAGTTATAGATTTTTTATAACTAAATAACTTAAAAAACAAGTTTATTTAGAGGACTTAGGTTTATATTATAGCTATATATTTTCTAATGTTGGTATCAAACAAATTAATTCTTTTTTGTTATCAATTTTAGCAAAAAAAGAAAGATTTTAGCGGTTTTTTTATGATGAAGCTGTTTGATCTGAACTCATAGGAAGTTGAAAATAAAACCGACTTCCCTTGTCTTCTGTGGAGTCAAAATCAATGTGTCCTCCCATGAGTTCAATAAAGCGTTTGGCAACATAAAGACTGATACCAAGCCCATCCACAAAATCTTTTTGACGATCAACAAAAGGCTCAAAAATGGTGTCAGTCATAGTTGATGTAATACCCACGCCTTGGTCAGTAACCGAAAAAAATAGTTGCAAACCTTCTTGGTAACACTCAATTTTAATTTGCCCATTTTCATGACTGTATTTAATCGCATTACTAATGAGCGTGGTAAATATGTCCGAAAGACATTGAGTATGGGCTAACACAATAACTTCTTCAGCGGAAACTGTTTTTTTTAATACGATGTTTTTTTCTTTACAGTTCGCTGAAAAACTTTTAATGACATCGTCTAAGACGTTATGAAAAGTGATAGGGGTTAAATTAAGCTGATAACCATTATCTTCTATTTTAATTAATTCAAAAATTCGATCTAACAGTTTTAATAATCGATTGGAGGCATTGATAATTTCTTGCTGATAATTTTTTTGATCTTTTGTTAACGTGCCAAAGTCTAATAATTGTGAAAAACCCATGATAGCATTCAAAGGGGTACGTAATTCATGATTCATGAGCGATAAAAAATTGGTTTTAACCTCAGCAGCGGCCATTGCTTTATCACGCTCAGTTTTATATAACTGGGTACGCGCGATAATTTTTTCTTCTAAGTTATTAATAAAAATGCGTGAATTTTCAGCCAGTTCTTTAATTTCAATTGTGCCTGTATTATTACTGTAGCGAAAGAGCTGATGATCTTCCCGAGCCAAGTTAACCGCATTATTAAGTTTTTGCATTGGCCTTACTAAATAAATAGACAGAAAAAGCCACTGTAAGATCATTAAAACGATAAAAATAATACCTGAAATAAGCGATTGTAAAATAACTTGATTTCGCTTTTTTTTTGCTTGTTGCGCATTAAGTTGTGCCTGCGCCGTAATTGCTATTTTAATTTTTGACAGCGCCTGAATGATTAGTAATGATTCTTTGTCAAATTGTATCATCCGCTTATCTGAAATTGTATCTCCATCTAAAATAGACTGTAAAAAATTGATGGGCGATTGCATCTGAGTAATAACATTTTGTAACTCTATCTTAACGGTTTCCAATAAAACTTTTGTTTGTATTTTACTAATTATGTCAACAAAAGAATTGGCTTGGCGTTGAGTGCCTCGTGTTAAGTAGGTCTGATTATTTCCTAACACTAAATCCATCATAATAAGCCAGTCACGATAGCTTTCTTCCATTTGCATAACATCTTTTAAAATAACGACATCTTGGGTAATTTGTCGCTGATCTTTTTCTAATGTTTGAAAGCCTAAAAATAAAACAATGGCCAATAAAGTGCCAAAACTCGCGCTTAATAAGGTGTGCAGCCCAATAATATGACTTATTTTTTTGCCTTTCATTGGCCGTTATTGAGAGGCGTTTTGTTGGAAATTTTTTAATTCCTTTGACCATGCTATTTTAGTGACTTGAATGGTTTTAACCGCAGAACGAATAACGGTTTTTGCCAATTCTTTTGCAGGTTTATTATTTTCAATTGCTTGAGGGTAACCCGTGGCATCATCATTCAATAATGCTAACAGTTCAGCATTGGATTTTCCTTTTAAAAACTGTTGAAAACTGGGGGATGAAATGAGTTGGCACGAAGGCTCTCGGCAACGTTGAAACATAAATCCGACGACATTCATTTTAAAATCAAAGCCCCATGCGACTTCAACCAATCCCCATAAGCCAACTTCAGACCGTGCGTGAATTAATCCTAATGGCTTTTTATCTTTCAGTGCGACGTAGACAGTGTGTTGTCCTAATTCATCATTATGTAGGGTAAAAGGGATGTTTTTCTTGACTTGCTTTTGAGTCGATTGATTAATTTTATGGGTGATAGAGCGATATGTTTTCGCCTTTGGAAAAAGCTTATAAATATTAGTAACAGGATCACGTAAGGCACAAAAAGCAACACTGTTTGCAGGTGTCATCCAAACGGATAAGAGTATCAGAACAAGGGTGTTTAATTGTAATAGTTGTTTCATTTTTAGAACCTTTTTAAAAACGATACCTGAGTTGTATCGCAAGCACGCTTGCTCGTTTAGCCCCATCAAAGACTTCGAAATCATGTGTCCATTGACTACTCAGCGTCCAAAAACGATCAGGGGTATAACGTGTGCCGACACTTATTTGACGCAATGAATCCCATGATTGACCTTCAAGATGGCGTGAGCTGTCTTTAAGTTGTACATAGCCAAGAAGTTTTTCAGTATTGTCTTGTAGGTCAATTTCAAGCAGTGAATTTATTTTTTCAATGTTATCATCTTTCCCAATAGAAACCTCGGCTAAAATACCCAAAAATGCGAACTGAGTACCAGCATCTAACCCAATTCTTGTGCGGTTTATATAACCTGATTTAGATTTTATACGCCCATGAAAGGCGGATAAACCTAGAAAAGATTGATAGTCGCCTGTTAACTCAACTCGTCCTGAGCCAATAAAGGTATCGTGCCCACTTTTCCAGTCAACGCCATGCCCTCGGCTGATAGCCACTTCGTAGCCGCCCCAGCTAAACTGTCCATTGAAAGCCACGCCCCAATCGAGTTTATTACCTAAATTAGCGCCATTGCTAAATTGTCGTAAAGCACCATTGGTATCAATGTTATATTCTAGACCAAACGGGATTTCAAAATGCCCTGCTCGAAGATTTAACTGACCTCGGTCTAAAATGGAAAAATTAAAACTGCAAACCCGACAAATAAACTTTACATCGGAGGCATTTTTAAAAAAACTAGGATAACGCTCTGCATTATTAAGTTTTGTAATATACCCTTGTAAAACTAATGTGCCAATATTTCCCCCCTCATCGGTAGTAAAAACTTTATGAAGATCAAGTCCTACGGCTTCAGTATGTGATAAATGACCTGTTTCGGTGTTGTAAATTCCTTTGACACTTAAATCAATTGCCCAGCGTAAATTTTCAACCGCCTCAAGCCATGTTTTTTTTTCCTCGGCAAAGACAGGCGTCAGATTAAAACATATGAACAAAATTAAGAAGTATTTACAGTAGGAATTTAAAATCATAAGGAATATTAATAAAAGGAAATTTGTCTGCGCGGAGCGATAGTGTTTTGATTAAGCTTTCAGGGTATAATCGTGCATTTTATCCGTTATAAATCCTGTTTGTAACCGAAAAAATATATTTTAATTAAAATAAGAGAGCAAATCTCAACCGTAAAAAAATGACTCAAAAACTTTATATCCAAACCAATGGTTGCCAAATGAATGAGTATGATTCCGATAAAATGCGGGACATACTGCTAAACTCACATGGGATGGAAGTAACCCTAACCCCTGAAAATGCGGATGTATTATTACTTAATACCTGTTCTATCCGCGAAAAAGCACAGGAAAAAGTTTTTTCAGCTATTGGGCGCTGGCGAAAACTAAAACTAAAAAACCCTGAAATAATTATTGGGGTTGGTGGTTGCGTTGCTAGTCAAGAAGGGGCGGATATTCAAAAACGTGCGCCTTATGTTGATATTGTTTTTGGCCCTCAAACCTTACACAGATTACCTACCTTATTAGATCAGGCGCGCACAACGCATAAAAAAGTTGTGGATATATCTTTTCCTGAAATTGAAAAATTTGACGCGCTCCCCGAACCGCGTGCAGAAGGCGTAAAAGCCTTTGTTTCTATCATGGAAGGCTGTAGTAAATACTGTACTTATTGTGTGGTTCCTTACACGCGAGGCGAAGAAATCAGTCGTCCTCTCAATGATATTGTGGATGAGATTATAGCCTTAGCGAAACAAGGTGTCCGAGAAATTAATTTATTAGGGCAAAATGTTAACGCATATCGCGGTGAAATGGAAGATGCGTCACTCGCAAGCTTAGCTTTATTATTGCATTATGTAGCGACTATTGAGGGGATTGATCGCTTAAGATTTACGACCTCACACCCTTTAGAATTTACCGATGATTTAATTGAAGCCTTTGCCGATATTCCACAATTAGTAAACCACTTACATCTGCCTGTGCAAAGCGGGAGTAATACGGTTTTGAGTCGTATGAAGCGCGACTACAGTCGTGAAAATTACCTTGAAAAATTAGAAAAACTTAAAAAAGTACGTCCTAGTATTAGTTTATCATCGGACTTTATTGTGGGCTTTCCAGAAGAGAGCGATGCCGAGTTTGAAGAGACCATGAGCTTAATTGAAACCGTAGAATTTGATTTTTCCTACAGTTTTATCTACAGCGCTCGCCCAGGAACTCCTGCAGCCGAGTTTAAAGACAATGTATCTATGGAAATAAAAAAACAACGCTTAAGCCGATTAAAAACGCGACTCGATGAAATGACACAAAGCTTTTCACAGGCTATGATTGGTAGTACCCAAACAGTTTTAGTAGAAGGTGAATCTAAAAAAAGTGCCTTACAAATGACAGGTCGTACTGAAAATAATCGGGTGGTTAACTTTACAGGACACCCGCGTTTAAAAGGACAATTTGTCGATATTTTAATTACCGAAGCATTACCAAACTCTTTACGGGGGCGGTTGCTTGAATCGTCTTTAAATAGTATTAAATCAATTAATTAAATATGTTGGAAAATACCCCTGCCTCCCATGATTTTCGATTAGAACCTCTGGATAATAACCGTTTGGCGAATTTATGTGGTGAAGTTGATCAACATCTTCGGCAAATTGAAAAGCGCTTAAATGTAGAGATTGCTAATTATGGCAATCATTTTAAAATAACAGGATTGGAGTGCGCAGTAAGTACAGCGACAGGTGTTATTAAAAATATTTTTGCGGCCACTAACGAAGAGCAAATCACTCCTAAAAAAATTCATTTAATTATGCAAGACTCAAACCTCGAATTATTGACCACAACGACTAAAGCAGCCTCCAACCAAGAAATTTCTATTAAAACGAAGCGAGGGTTAATTAAAGGACGTGGTGAAAACCAACAACATTATTTACAAAAAATTCAAAATCACGATATAAATTTTGGTATTGGCCCTGCGGGAACGGGTAAAACCTACTTAGCGGTTGCCTGTGCGGTGGAAGCGCTGCAAACTGAAAAAGTAAGACGTATTATTTTAGTACGACCTGCGGTAGAGGCAGGTGAAAAATTAGGTTTTTTACCTGGAGATATGGCACAAAAAATTGACCCTTATTTACGCCCTTTGTACGATGCTTTGTATGAAATGCTTGGTTTTGAACGGGTGGACAAAATGATTGAGAAAAAAATTATTGAAGTTGCGCCACTTGCTTTTATGCGTGGTCGAACGTTGAATGATTCCTTTATTATTTTAGATGAGGCGCAAAACACCACCACCGAGCAAGTCAAAATGTTTTTAACGCGCGTCGGTTTTGGCTCAACCGCAGTTATTACGGGTGACATCACGCAAATAGATTTACCAAGCGATAAAATGTCAGGTTTAAAGCAAGTTTTAAAAATATTAAATAATGTTGAAGGCATTAGTTTTACTCATTTTAGTGTGCGCGATGTGGTTCGGCATCCCTTGGTGCAAAGGATTGTTGCTGCCTATGAAGCGTACGAACAAAAACAGTAAAGCCTTTTTATGAATCAACTTGATCTTCAAATTGTTTCAACCTCAACACAAATTCCTACGAGCGCTCATTTTCAAAAGTGGATAGATACGGTCTTAAAAAGCGCTCAATCGGATACCGAAGTACTTATTCGGTTAGTCGATGACAAAGAAAGCGCTGACCTAAATCAACGCTATCGTCATAAGCAAGGATCGACAAATATACTAAGCTTTCCTTTTGAAGCCCCCGATATCATTGAATCCCCTTTATTGGGGGATTTAATTATTTGCGTTCCTGTTATTGAGAATCAGGCACAACAGCAACACAAGCGATTACTCGATCATTGGGCGCATATTGTTATTCATGGGCTGTTACATTTATGCGGCTATGACCACATAGATCACACAGAGGCGCAGGAAATGGAAACCAAAGAAATTAAACTCCTCAATACACTTTTGATTAATAACCCTTACGAGGAAAAAAAATTCCATGAACGATGAAAAACCTCCTAAAAAATCACCCCCAAAAAGAAATTGGTTGGGGAAAATTGGATTGCTTTTAGGGGGAGAGATTCAAGATCAGCATGAATTAGTCGCTATGCTGAAAGAAGCACGAGAAAAACGCCTGTTAGATGCGGATGGATTGTCGATGATGGAAGGGGTGTTGCACGTGGCTGAAATGCGCGTACGAGATATTATGATTCCACGCATTCAAATGGTAGTCATCCCCAAAAAAGCCAATTTAAAAGATATATACCAAACCGTCATTGCCTCCTCGCATTCACGTTTTCCTGTCATTGAAGATGATCGCAGCGAAGTTATTGGTATTTTAATTGCTAAAGATTTATTAACGCATATTTTAGAAGATAAACTGATAACGGTTGAAGATATTATGCGTCCCGCCAATATTGTGCCAGAAAGTAAACGACTTAATGTGTTATTACGAGAATTTAGAACAGAACGTAATCATATGGCAATCGTAGTCGATGAATATGGCACGGCGGCAGGGTTAGTCACTATTGAAGATGTTTTGGAGCAAATTGTTGGCGACATTGAAGACGAACACGATCAAGTGGATGCCAATGCAAATTTTATTGTTGAAAAAAAGAAGGGATGTTATGTGTTAGATGGTTTAACGCCTATTGATGATTTTAACGCGCATTTTTCAACCAATTTTAAAGACGATGAGTTTGATACGATCGGCGGATTTTTAGTGCATAAATTTGGCTACTTCCCTAAAAAAGGCGAAAATAAAACGCTGAAGGGGTTTTATTTTGAAGTATTACACGCCGATAATAGACGCTTACATTCCATAAAATTAAAGCGAAAAGACGTTTCTGGTTAAGTTTATAATTTTTAAAAAGACCCTCGTTTTTTTCTTTCTTAAAAAGTAAGTTTACAAAGAGAGCCTCCCTCGAATATCATAGGTTTTTTTATACAAAGGCGGTAAAAAATGAAACCCATAATGAAACCTCTGCTCGTAAGTGTAATTTTGATGGCATCATCAGGTCTTGTTTGTGCAGAATCTTATTCTGAAGATCAATTGAAAGAACTCATTAGAACGCAAGACGACGATCATAATAAAAAAGTAAATGCCGAAGAATTTATTGATGAAACAGTCAGCGATGTTGAAGATACATTAGATTATAATCAAGATGGATACATTACTAGCAACGAAGTCGCGATTGAAATGACAGAAGATTTAGCGGATACGGTTATTGAATTAAAAAAACACGGTGTTTCTGAAAAAAATATCAATAAAACCGTCATTAGTGAGCTAAATAGTATTGATAAAGATGCGAAAGCACTCGTTAAAAAAATGGATGCGGATAAAGACGGATTGGTTGAGCCTGAAGAATTAAAAGCTTACCAAAAGAAAAAATTTGACGCATTAGATGCGAATAATGATGGTAGTTTGTCGTTAGCGGATAGTCGTGTTGCAAAAGTAACCCCTAAAAAATCGAAAGTAAAAGGGGGTTTTGGCTTTCTGTATAATAGAGATAAATAAATCAAATTTTCTTATCCAAAGAAAAACAAAAGCCGGCTAATCACCGGCTTTTTTATGGACTTATTTTTCACCGAAAAGGCACTTTCTATGAAAAATTTAGAGGCGTATTACGCTTTGACCTCTTCTTCCTTTTTATTACTTGTCAAGTCCCGATAGATCATAAGCAGGGCAATTGGGCTTATGTCAAGTCCCGACAACTAGACCTTTTTTGTTTATCTACTTATGTTGACTAAAAAGCAGAACCCCATCTACGAATTGTTCCTCAATATATTATTTTTTATTCTGATAAGAATCATTGTTGGTAAGCATTTTCACAAGTTCAATCAAATCCTGCTCACCTAAGCCATTTTCTTCATGAACAAATTCCCGTGAACCGACTTTAAAGGTATATTTTAATTCAAAGCCTAAATTAATCACTTGTTTATTTTTAAGTTTAGAATTAATTTCGCTATCCAAACCACCCACACCTTTAAAACCTTCCTCTAAAGTAATGACGGTTTCAATATTTTTTAAACACGCTTGTAATTTTTCTAAATCGTAAGCATTTAAAAAATATAAATCAATGACCATGACCTCAAAATCAGCCGCGACTTTTTTTGCTTTTTGACTCATATAGCCTGTTGCTATAATCGCCGCTTTCGAGCCTATTTGTAGAACTCTAAAGCCATCCTCAAAGTTTTCAACCGATTCAGAAGCGGGCAACATCGGCATGGCATCAAAGCGTAAATATTTAGGCGTTTTATGGGCAATGCTGCGTTCAACATAACGTTCAGCTAATAAATAATCACTCGGTGAAAATACTTCTATATTCGGCAAAGTTCGCATAATTGATAAATCTTCAAGGCAATGATGGGTCGGGCCACTGAGGCTATAACTCACCCCCGCACCCACGCCAATTAGATTAATATTCATCGGTCTTAATTGCGATAAAATGGCAATGTTGACTCGAATTTGCTCATAACACCGCATGGTGATAAACGGCGCAATCGCATAAGCGTAAACGGTAAACCCTTCTAAGGCTAAGCCCACAGAGACATTAATTAAATTTTGTTCGGCAATCCCCACATTAATAAATCGGTCGGGGAAATCCGCTCGAATTTTATCTAAAATTGGCGCACCAAAATCCGCTGAAACAAAAAACAGACGGTTATCTTTCTGCATTTTTTGATGTAAAGCGGCTAAAAAAACATCGCGCATGGCTTTAATCTGCATTGTTAATCTCCTCAACAAAGCCATCAATATCGGCTTCTTTAACGGATAAAATATGGCTTAAGGGGTGTGTTTCTAAAAAGGGGATACCTTTACCTTTCACGGTATGTGCAATCACGACTTTCGGTTTTTGTTGTTGCGCTGAAAAAGCGGTTTTTAAGGTGTTATAAACCTGTTCAATATGATGCCCGTCTTCAATTTCATAAACGTCCCAATGAAAGGCTTTAAATTTTTCCGATAATGAATTTAAATCAATAATATTTTGACTAAAATCCAGCATTGAGACTTTATTGTAATCGATAATCAGGGTTAAATTATCCAGCTTATGTTGTGCGGCGCACATGATGGCCTCCCAGTTTGCGCCTTCATTTAATTCGCCATCGCCTGTTAAGACCACCGCTTTTTGGGTTGATTTTTTAGTTTTTAAGGCTAAGGCAATCCCGCAAGCCACCCCAAGTCCATGTCCTAAAGAACCATTGACAGTTTCATAACCTGGGATAATCGGGTCAGGAATTCCGCCTAAAAAACTGCCACTTTTACAAACACGTTTTAATTCGTCTTGATCAAAAAAGCCTAAATCGGCTAATAAAGGGTACATGCAAATCGAGCCATGTCCTTTGGAAATCACCAATCGGTCACGGTTTTCATCACGAGGGTCTTTTGGGTTATAGGCGAGTAATTCACCATAAAATAACGCGGTAAAAATTTCTATCGGTGATAACGAAGAAGCCACCCGTACTTCGGGCGCGGCTTTGTGAATCTTTAAGGTTTCGACTCTTAAAAATTTTGCCTGTTGTTTTAAATAGGCGGTATCAATCATAATGTTTTTTAAACCAATCGTAGGTGGCGACTAAACCTTCGTCAAAATTAACCTGTGGTTGCCATCCCAAAGCTAATAAGCGTGCGCTGTCTAATAATTTTCGCGGTGTGCCATCAGGTTTATCTGTGTCCCATTTTATGTGTCCTTGAAAACCAACCACCTTGGCAATTTTTTTCGCGAGGGCTTTAATCGAATAATCCGTGCCTGTGCCTAAATTATAAGGTTGATTTTCTAACTTTTCGGCATTTTTCATGAGAAAAATAGACGCATCGGCAACATCGTCACTAAAAATAAATTCACGCCGAGGGTTGCCCGTTCCCCATAAGGTAATTTCAGTATTTCCTGCTTTTTTAGCCTCATGAAAACGTCGAATTAAGGCAGAAAATACATGGGCGTTTTCTAAATCAAAGTTATCATTTTCGCCAATCATTGAGTTGGGAATCACGCAGATAAAACGCTTATTATCATATTGATGATTATAAGATCGACAGGCAATAATCCCTGCAATTTTTGCCGCCGCATACCCCATGCTGGTTTCTTCAATCGCACCTGTAAGCCAATGATCTTCATGCATTGGCTGTTTGCAGAGTTTCGGGTAAGTACATGATGAGCCGTAAAACATCAGGTTTTTAACCGCATACTGATGCGCCATTTCAAAGACGTTGGTTTGAATGGCTAAATTTTGCTGTAAAAAATCCGCAGGATAGGTTTTATTACCGATAATACCTCCGACTTTCCCCGCACATAAAAACACATACTCAGGGCGTTCAGCGTTAAAAAAAGCCTCGGTTTGCCGTTTGTCGGTTAAATCCAGCGCCTTATGAGATCGGGTGATGAGTTTTTTATAACCTTTCGCTTCTAAAACGCGCTGTAAAGCAGAGCCTAACAAGCCTGAATGACCTGCTAGGTAAATTTTAGAATCGGGGTTAAACATTACTAAATTTGCTATTATTGATAATCGTATAGGCTTTTATCAATTCTTTAATCCCCATTTCTAACGAATGCTGAGGTTTAAAGCCGAGTTTTTCAATTTTATCATTTGAAACAATATAATTTCGTTGATCAGGATCTTTACCGATTTCAGCTTCCATAATCGTAAAATTAGGCACTTGTTCTTTAATTTTTGCACACAGTTCTAATTTTGAAATATTAGCGTCCGATAAGCCAACGTTATAAGGTTCATTTTTCATGGTTTCAAAATTATCCAGTCCCATAATAAACGCATTCGCCACATCACGAATATGAATGTAATTACGTTTAAAATGCCCTTCAAAAATGACGATAAAACGATCCGTCACCGCCCGATAAACAAAATCATTCACCAATAAATCAAGACGCATTCGAGGGCTCATTCCAAAAACCGTTGCTAAACGAAAGCTGATGGTATTACCATGATCTAAAACGATTTTTTCGGCATCAACTTTAGTTTGTCCATAGGTTGAAATCGGGTTTAACGGCGTTTCTTCGGTGCAATAAATACCTTCTTGTCCCACCCCATAACCACTGTTTGTGATCGGCATTAAAATACGTTGTTCAGGTGATAACACGTCGGTTAAGGTTTTGACTGCGTCTCGGTTGGTGGTTAAGGTGCCAATTTCATCGCGGTTACACAGCGGTGCGCCCACTAAAGCGGCTAATGGAATCACCACATCTTTATCTTTCACTAATTTCGTTAACAAGGCTTTATTGCGAGCATCGCCGCGAACCACATTAAAATTATCTTGATAGCAGCAATCGGCTAACGAGGTGGGGGAGAACATAAAATTATCTAAAACGGTCACTTTATGCCCTAATTTTAATAATT
>JAGLEW010000146.1 GCA_023144875.1 Methylococcales bacterium | reverse complement strand
ATCGAGTTACTTGGTCATGGCTAAGATCTCCTTCTAATAATTGGGAAAGGCCTGTTGCCGTTGTGTAACCAAAAGAAGTTTGCAAATAATCGGTGTATAAATCAAAAATAGTTTTTTTATTCATAACTGATAATTTTAGCAAAATTATCAACTACTGCGTAACATCAGTTATTAACTAAGTTACGCAGCAAACACCTTCGCCAAAACGCATGCAATTTTAACAGGACTTTTACCGAGTTCTACGGTTTAAAAAATTTCATTTATACCTAATGAAGAAAACAATACAATGACACTTGATGAGTTATTAAACATGGACGAAAGTCCTAAATTAGATTTTAAGCAAATTTGGAAACAGGACGATGTAAACGGTGAATACATTAAGGATATTCTTTCGCTAGCGAATGGTAATCCACAACACATGAATGAGGATGCTTATCTTGTTTTTGGCGTTTCGGATGATAAGCAGTCGATTCATGATATAAGTGATGAGAGGTTATTTCATCCCACAAAGTACCCAGACCTTCTTAAACTAAAGGCATATCTTTTAACCACACTTAATAATTTTTCCACACCTACTTTTTTGGGGCTTCATTTAGAATTTATTGAATCTGAGGGCGGGCGTGTTCTATTGATAACGATCCCACCTCATCCTTATTTACTCTCTTTATCAAAAGATTTGACGGTTAAAAACCGAACGGATAAAAAGGGAACTGTCTATTATCGTATTGGTAATATCCATTAGTATCGCTTCTCCTGAAGTGATTGAAGCGTTTAGGCAACAACGAAAAAAGCAAGAATCTACAACAATTATTAATAATGACAATACTAAAGTGGCGATGCAGAATAGTACGAATCATGGAACACAAACCTTTAATTTTTAGCCAATAAGATAATGGCAATTGATAATCAAGATTCTAAAATAGGTCTGCAGGGAGGGGATAATAAAGGAACTATTATTAATAATTTTGACTCAGCAGCAACTAACCATACAACGTCTAAAAACCTCACTCTTATTCCCGCAAGAAACCCACATTTTGTAGGGCGTAAAGACGAATTAACGCAAATTGAACAGATGTTAGCCGAGCAAGATACGGTTTATATTGTAAATGGTATTGGCGGTATTGGTAAAAGTGAGTTGGCTACGCATTATTTACTAAACCATCAGGATGCTTATCAGCACATTGCTTTTTTTCAATTTTCAGCGGAAAGTAATGATTTTTACGCCATGCTGTTTAATGATTTAAAAGATTCTTTAAACCTATATGAAGACATTGGCTTGAAGGATATTTTGCGTAAAATCCAAGCTTTACCTAAAAAATGTTTATTTGTTTTTGATGATTTAAAAAATGAGTCTGAGATTAAGAAGTTGAAACCTTTGCATCATAATTGTGATGTTTTAATTACGACACGCTTAAGCATTCCAGATTTACCATCCATTCATTTAGCGGTTTTAACCCCCGAAGATGCTAGAAAGTTATTTTTAACCTATTACCCTACAGAAGAAAATATTGATGATATTTTATGAGTTTATTGATTATCACTCATTATTTGTAGAATTAACGGCAAAAACGTTACAAAAAGGTTGTTTTAATCTTGCAGAATTAAGAAAAAAGATTCAAAAAGGTGAATTTGTTAAAATTGAGCGTGATTTTGAGCATACCTTTAACTCTTTTTTGAATGAACGTTTTAAAATTGAAACGAACCAAGCATTGAAATTATTATTACAGCAATTGGCGGTATTGCCTTCGATCGAAATTGATTATTTAATATTAGAGGAAATTTTTGCAGGCAATTCACGTTTAAAAGTTTGCTTAAATGAATTGGCTAAACGCGGTTGGTTAATCAAAAAAGAGAACACTTATAAGCTGCATCAAATTATTAAGGAGTTTATTTTAGCCAATCATCCTGCTGAGTTTGACGCTTCTATTTTACCTATTATTGAAAATATCAATGCGATAAAAGGATTAGACCCTGCAGATAGCTACTTAACCTCATTAGGTAAAACGTATTATATTGAAATTATCCTATCTATTTATAAAGTTCATTATCAACAACACTCACAAATAGCTGAATTATTGGACAGGCTCTCGAATATTTACGATTACTTAGGTAGCTATAACAAGGCTGTTTCTTATCAAAAACAATCGCTTAAAATACGAGAAATGCTATTTGGGTCAGATAATGAGGTAACCGCTAAATCTTATAATCATTTAGCGGTGCTTTATGAGAAACAAGGCAAGTATGCGGAAGCATTACCGCTTTACGAAAAATCATTGGCGATTAGCGAGCAATGTTTCGGCTTAGAGCATCCTAATACGGCAACCTCCTACCATAATTTAGCTTATTTACATAAGGACTTAAAAAACTGTAAACAAGCCTTAGATTATGCTGAAAAAGCGATCACTATTTATAATAGCCTTGACCATGTTGATCCACTAAAATTACAGACAGAAGCGTTATTGAAAGATCTTAAG
>JAGLEW010000145.1 GCA_023144875.1 Methylococcales bacterium | reverse complement strand
GCTGAAACCTTTAAATATTTCAGTAAAATTCAAAATTCAACGGGTTTGTACTTTATTCCAGCCCTATTAATGCTCATTATCGTTGGACGAATTGGCTGTTTTTTAGCAGGGTTAAATGATTTTACCTATGGAATTGCCACCACTTTACCGTGGGGATTTGATTTTGGCGATGGTGTCTTGCGGCATCCTGTGCAACTGTATGAATCCCTAACCATGCTGATATTTTTAGTTATTTTATTAATTAGCTACCCTAAAAAATCAAATTTTTGGCAACAGCACGGTTTTTATTTATTTATATTAGTGTATGCCAGTCAGCGTTTTTTATGGGAATTTTTAAAACCATACCCCTATATTTGGGCAAACTTTAACCTATTTCATTTACTCAGCGCATTACTCATACTCTACGCCCTAAAAATGATGCGAAATTATGCCTGCTCTTCCGTTTGAATCATTTTATGCACTCGTCTAACCCCTAAAGCAACAATAATCAGCACAATAGGAATTGAAAATCCTGAAATCACATCAGGCTCAATATCCCACCCTATTTTTTGTAACGCGCCGCTTAACAAACCGATCAAGCTCACAACATAGCTCGTGATTGCTACAATGGAAACCCCTTCAACCGTTTCTTGAAGTCGCAATTGCATTTTTGCGCGTAAATCCATAGAGGTCAGTAAGGCTTGATTTTGTCGCTCAATATTGACATCCACCCGTGTTCGTAATAATTGGCTGGTATTACTGATTCGTTTAGACAATCGTGCAAAGCGTTTATCGGTCATTTGACAGGTATTAATGGCAGGCTCTAAACGGCGTTGCATAAATTCACCGATGGTCTGAATGCCTTGAATTCGGTTTTCACGTAAATCCGCAATCCGTTGTTCCACTAACTTATAATAAGCACTCGCCGCCCCAAAACGAAAATGATTCCCCGATATATGATTTTCAACTTCAGCAGCTAAGGTGGTTAATTCATCTAATAATAAACCATCATCACGTTCATCTTTTGACATGGCTTCCGTGATAGCTAACAATCGCTGGTCGCCTTGATTGACTTTAGGCGTAAGGGCTTTGGCAACAGGAAAGGCCATCAACGCCATGACTCGATAGACTTCAATTTCAAACAAACGTTGTAATAATCGCCCTGCTTGTTGCGTTTTTAAACTGTGGTCAATAATCAAAAAACGGCTAAAACCATCCACATGAATTCTAAAATCAGTAAATGCCTGCCCTGCCCCACCTGAAACTTCGGCACCTACCACAGGATTATTTGAAAAATAACAAGACATAGTTTCTAAGCTCCCTAATTTTTCATCAGCGGGCATAATACTCGCATGGGTTGCCACCATGACTTTCCCAGGTAATTCGGCTAACCAATCCACAGGAACTTGCTCTAAAGCAGGGGCATCAAAAGGGTTTTCTAAAATATTGGCGACATAAAAAGTATAACTAATAAATTCAGCATGTTGCTCCCAACGAAGCTGAAACCCATCAAATTTTGCCACAAAATGATCGGCCTCTTTATGCGGCGGACTGGTTCCAAAACGATCACATAAAAGGGTTAAATGCGCCCGTGCTTTAATTTTTTCATCATGCGTCAGTAATAAAGCCAAATGACTGCAACGAACGGGTAATTCCAGCATAATTGAAGCACGCGCATGAACTTCATTATGTAATTTAAACCGCTGATCGTGATTATCAGGCAAGGGGAATAAAATGGCCACAGGTATCGTCCTCAGTGATGAATAATGGGCTAATTGTAAGCAAAATTTTAGCCAATGAGAAGAAAAGCGGTATTATGTGGCCCTCTTTTTTATTAAATATTTTTTGCCATGACATCAGTGACTATTTCCATTGCCAAACAACAGCTCGAACTTTTCGTAAATGGACAACTGAGTCAACGTTATGAAATATCAACCGCTAAAAATGGCGTGGGTGAAAAAATGGGCAGTGGCTGTACCCCATTAGGAAAACATCGAATTCGAGCAAAAATTGGCGCAGAACAGCCTTTAAAAACCGTGTTTATCGGCCGCCGCCCCACAGGCGAAATTTACACTCCAGCGCTTGGTGAAAATTTCCCGAAACGTGATTGGATTTTAAGTCGTATTTTATGGTTAGGCGGCTTAGAAGCGCATAAAAATCGTTATGGAAAAGTAGATACTACATGGCGTTATATTTATATTCATGGTTGCCCTGAGCATTTATTCAATGGACAACCTGAATCACATGGCTGTATTCGTATGAAAAATAAAGATATTATCGAACTTTTTACGTTGGTTGATACACAAACCCTTGTTAATATTATCAAGGATTAGAACTTGACTAAATAGGATGAGGTTGTTCTTTTTCGGCGATTATTTCCAAATATTCTTCGCCATTAAAACCATAAAGACTGTCTTTTACCTTAACCACTCGACCATTTTCACCTCTCATCATAGTACCTGTACGGTTAACCAAAAGGTCGGGGTAGTCATCTAAGGCATCCTCATTTTCAGCCAAACTAATTTTGCCTTTAAAACGCCAGCAAGCGAATAATAACTCATCCTCGGCGGCAGATGCATCATCGCAAACGCCTGAATTATCACCACCTGTTTGTAAATAACCCACCTGTACCCACGCATTTTCATAATATGAAAAAATACTTTTACCTTGATGTGTATAACCTTGCCCAGAATAGCTAATATCCAATAATAACGCCATATTACCTTTGGCTAATTTGAGTAATTGTGCTTTTTTAATTTTAGGCGCATTTCCCCAACTGCCAAAAACACCAATATTTTTTTGTTTAGAGGCCACTTCCCATTTTCCCTTTACCTTTTTATAGACCACCGCACTAATCTCAGGTGCATCGGCATGACCCCCATAAAAATCATCCTCAAAGTCATCGTCATCATCCTCAGCATTCACCAGATCATCGTCATCATTTTTTTTAATTTTAATGGATACATCTTCCACAATCTGCGTTTTAATAAAAATAGTATGATATTGATGCACACCATCATCAAAAGACTGTTCAAACCAAAGGCTTGCCAAATTATCTTTATCTATTTTTACTTTATTATCGGAGACTGGCAGTGAGAATAAAGCCGCTAATGCATCATTTCCATTGGGACGATCAATGGAGGTATCCGTGGGTACTTGAGTTGTCGCAATGGATACAGGTGGTTCATTAGAGCTTGGTTTATCTTCAGTCGTCAAAAAGAGCGTGATGACGACAATACTGCTTAAAGTAATGATTAACCCCATAATAGTAACCAAAGAACCCTGAGAAAAACGACTCATTTTAATCTTCCTGTTAAATAATCTTTATACTGTGAGTGGTAAAAGAACTCATAAACCTAATTAGGATGAAACTGACTAACCACCATCAACTGTTACCTTTTAATAAATAGTTAAAATTGTAACCGTTCGCTCTTAATATTTCAAAAAATAATTTACTATGAAATCTCTCTCAAAATCACGCTTTTTTCGCTTAATAATGATCCTTTGTCTTGCGGGTAGTTTAACAGGATGCTTGCATTGGATGCGTGCCTTTCAAACTTTTTTGCAATTAAGTGACTTTGATAAAAATTTTGTCATCAATGATCATAAATCATTTGAAGTCTATTTCAACCACCCTGTTTTACTCAGTCAAGATTTTATATTATTATCTAAATTAGAACCGACCTCTAAAAAAATGATTGAAAAGAAAGAGCGTTGGCGCTATGTGTTTCGCAAAGTAGACAAAGAAAAAAAATTGTTCACCCCTAAGTTGAGTTTCTTTTTTGATTTAGATTTCAATCAGCAAAAAAAAATTTCAGCATGGATTTTTTCAGAGCTTTTTTTAGAAATTGCCCCCTCTAAATTTTTGGAAGCATCTTTACGTTCATTGGCTGGTGGAAAAATAGATAAAGAAAAACGCCAATTAAAAGCTGACTCACACGTCAAAATAGACGCTAAACTGCCTAAAAAAGATCAGGTGATTTCACGGTTAGGAAAACCGATTAAAATAGAAGATGAAGCCGAACAAGAAGTGTATTTTTATCATTTTTTATTAGACACGCCTAAAATAGAAACGGGCTATGAAAAACGTGCCTTAAGTATTATAAAACTAACCTTTAATAAAAAAACACAGGAGTTAACCCGTATGGCAGGACGTTTTGCGGGGCTAAAAATATCCATCAAATATCAACGATATTTAGCCAAAAATAATTCATCGAAGTGAATGAATCAGCTTGAGTTGCTTACCTAAACACTGAGTTAATTCACAGCGCACTTGAATAGTTTTTCGGGCTTGCTGTCCTAAGCGCTGTGCTAAAACCCGATCATTTAATAATAAAGAAATTGATTCGGCTAATTGCTGAGGATTAAAAAAATCCACCAATAACCCGTTTTTATGAGGCTGAATATATTCGGTCACAGGGGCTGTTTTTGAACCGACAACCGCACATTCCATCGCCATTGCTTCCAGTAAAGACCACGAAGCAATAAAAGGATAGGTTAAATAAATATGTACCGATGAAATTTGCAAAATTTGTAAATAATTTTCGTAAGAAACCTTGCCTAAAAAATACAGTTGATTAGCATGCAATTGCCCTGACAATTCCGCTAACAGTTGCGCCTTATAGGTGTCACCTTTTTGAGATTCATAGGCGGGGGTATCATTGCCAACCACTAAAATAATCACATCAGGGTGCGCCTTCATCACGCTGGGCAGACTCCGCATAAATTGATGAAAACCGCGCAATGGTTCTAAGCCGCGACTCACATAAGTAATCACTTTATCGGCTTTTGTGAGGGTAATATCTGCTTTTTCAAGACGAACCACCGCGTTTTCATTCGGACAACAAATTGTAAGATCAATGCCATCATGAATAATTTTAATGCGCTTATGAGCCCATTTTGGAAACTGTTTATGTTGCCATTTTGTGGGAGTGATAAAAGCATCCGCCTCGTCTAATGCCTGTAGGGTGGCGTGATTTTTTAAACGAATTCGATAACGTTGATCGCTATCAACCGAAAACTCAGGGTCAAAATTAACATCTTGCCCTTCAAAGCGATAATAATATTCCAAATACGCTAAAATTTTGGTCTTTGCCCAAATATCACGGATAAAAAAACTTTCACCCCAGCCTGCATGGGCAATCACAATATCAGGGGTGAAACCTGCCTCTTTTAGCGCATTACAAAATTTTACCACCGATTCAGCCCGCCGTACTTTGGTTTCAAAATCTTTCACTAACGGGTGAATATTTTGTGATTCGGGGGTTAAAATTGGGTATTCATAAATGTCCACGTTTTCAATGCCCGTGTTTTTATGAACCCTGAGTGCAATCACTTTATTCTGTTTTTTTTCAGCTAATTTCTTCGCCAAATGTTTGAATTGACCTGGAAAATTTTGATGAATAAACAGAATATTCATTTGACGATAATGGCCTTGTTCATCAACTCCCAAAATAAAGGGGTTTGTTTTTCCACGGCGGCAATCGCCCATAAATCATAATGATTGCCCCTTATCACCCGCACTTCTTGAAAATTCGCATTAATAAGCGCATCTGCCAGTGATTTTTGGGTAAAACCTGTTTTATGAGGCATAAAATGATTCCCCGATTCGACTGAGGCACGATGACCATAGACCATGTCAATCGCTGACACAGGCCCTAGCCCTGATTGATACGCCACCTCCATTAATTGATCATCCACAACTAACTGCGCCACTCGCTGAAGATCAGGCAACGTAATAACCGTAAACCCTGTGGGCTTTAAGACCCGCGCAAATTCTTTTAAAGCGGGCGCAACCTCATGTGAATAAAGATGTTCAAGGTTATGTGAGGAATAAATAGTATCCATACTCTGATTGTCAATCGCACTCAAATCCACGACCGAGCCAACAATATCAGGTTTGGTTTCTGGGTTTAAATCTAAACGGACTTCATCCCAGTTTTCATGAAAAAAAGGCGGAAGTTGTTTAAGGGTTTTATGGCCACAGCCAACATGCAGTAATTTATTATTCATAGTTTTTATTCATAGTGGTTTAAAGGGGAGCCTCTAAGGCATTAATAACCTGTTCTGGGGTGATTTTCGTCAAACAATCATAATGCGTCAAGGGGCATTTACGCTTAAAACACGGCGAACAACTCAGTCCTAAATGCAATATTTGTGCATGTTCGTTTAACGGCGGGGTAAAAGTAGGATCCGATGAACCATAAATGGCGATTAATTTTTTATTCAAACCTGCTGCAATGTGCATTAAACCAGAATCATTCGCCACCACTGCATCGGCTAATGCAATTAAATCCACCGCATTTTCGATGGAGGTACGCGCGGTTAAATTTTGACAACGATGCCCTGTTTGTTCATTAATGCCCTCCGAAATAAGTTTATCTTTTTCCGAACCTAATAACCATACTTGCCAATAATTATTTAAAAAGTAATTTGCAACCGCGGTATATGAATCTTGCGGCCAGCGCTTTGCTTGACCAAATTCAGCGCCTGCACATAACACTAATATTTTTTTCTGCGTGGTTAAATTAAACTGGCTCAGAACTTGTTCCTGTTGAGTGTCTGAACTACTTAATTTAGGCGGTGGGCAATCAGGGAGTGAGTTTAAATCAGGATACGCCAGCGCAACAAACCGTTGTACGGTTTTGGTTAAAAAAAATTTATCTAAACGGCGCGCCTCTGTCAACAACCCCCAACGACATTCACCGACATAGCCTATGCGAATGGGAATATTCGCAAAAAAAGGGGTTAATGCCGATTTCCATGAATTGGGGAGTAAATAAGCACGATCATAATGGCTTGAGCGTAAAATTTTCCCTAGGCGAATACGTTCTAATAAGCCAAACTTTCCATGTCCTATCGGAATTTCAATGGCATTACGCACTTCGGGCATTCGCGCTAATAAAGCAAATGTCCATTTAGGGGCAAGCACATCAATTTGGCAATCAGGATTCTGGGTTTTTAAGGTGATAAACAAGCTTTGCGCCATCACCATATCCCCAATCCACGACGCCCCAATTATTAAAATTCGCATGATTTTTTAAAGAAGACTACGCCGTATACGTCAGCCATTCAGGATGTGCGGTTTGACGACCGTGGACATAATCAAAGTATAACGCTTGAATTTTTTTCGTGATGTCTCCGCGTGTGCCTGTGCCAATTTTTCGATCATCGTATTCTCGAATAGGGGTTACTTCTGCCGCCGAGCCTGTAAAAAAAGCCTCATCCGCAACATAAACTTCATCACGAGTAATACGTTTTTCGATGACTTTTAGCCCTTGCTCATGCGCGATGGTCATAATGGTTTCACGGGTAATACCCTCAAGCGCTGAAGTGGTTTCAGGCGTGTATAATTTTCCATTACGAACGATAAATAAATTTTCACCACTGCCTTCAGCCACAAAGCCTTCATGATCTAACAATAATGCTTCATCATAGCCTGCGGCTAAGGCTTCTTGTAATGCCAAAATAGAATTAATATAATTACCATTGGCTTTGGCTTTGCACATAGTGCTATTGACATGATTGCGCGTGTACGATGAGGTGCGAATACGGATGCCTTTTTCCATATTTTCTGCACCTAGGTATGCGCCCCATTCCCATGCCGCCACCATCACATGCACTTTTAAATTGTCAGCACGTAATCCCATGCCTTCAGAGCCATAAAAACACATCGTACGAATATAAGCGCTGTCTAAGTTATTTTTTCCAATCGCAAGCCGTTGCGCTTCATTGATTTCAGCTTTTTCAAACGGAATTTCCATCTTTAAAATATGCGCCGAGCGATACAAACGATCCGTATGTTCGTTTAATTTAAAAATCGCCGCCCCTTGATCGGTATGATAGGCGCGTAATCCCTCAAAAACCCCCGCGCCATAATGCAAAGTGTGGGTTAACACATGAACTTTTGCCTCACGCCATTCAACCCATTCACCATCCATCCAGATAAGTCCATCTCGATCATTCATTGTTTGCATTTTTTATCCTGTATTCTTGTGTTACGACGTATGTTTAAAGAGCGCGATGGATTCAACGTGCCCTGTTTGGGGAAACATATCCATTACGCCCGCTTTCACCAAGGTATAGCCTAATTCATTCACCAAAATCCCCGCATCTCGTGCTAAGGTTGAAGGGTTGCAAGATATATAGACAATTAACTGGGGATGCCATTTTTTAAAATGATGTAAAATTTCAGACGCACCTGCACGTGAGGGGTCTAATAAAA
>JAGLEW010000144.1 GCA_023144875.1 Methylococcales bacterium | reverse complement strand
CGCTGGGCATATAACGCACTTCAGGGTCTGCGCCTAAGTTACCAATGAGCATGACTTTATTAAGCATGAGTATTCTCCGTAAAAAAAGGGTTAAATTGATGAATTTTGGTTGAACATCTTCGCATTTTTTATGCTTTTTTACTATGGTTGAATTTTTAAAGGGATATCTTGTTATAGTAACTATTTTTTAAACCAAAAACCTCAGCAGTTGTCGTTATGAAAGGAAAAATAAAAGACTGGAATCATGATAAAGGCTTTGGCTTCATTATCGCTCAAACGAATAAACAAACTATTTTTGTACACATTAGCGCCTTTAATGATCGTAAAAATAAACCTAAAATAGGGCAAACTGTTCACTTTATAGGTTCAAAAGATAAAAAGGGACGGACTTGCGCTATTAAAGTCTCACGCCGTAATGACAAAAAGGACTGGAATGGGTTTTTTATCTGTATTATTCAGCGTTTATCGTGGATATGTTTGGCAATTATGTTATTTTTTATAAAAAATTCAAATTTTGTCCTATATATTTATGCAGGGATAAGTTTTATAACCTTTCTTGTTTATGCCTCTGATAAATCTGCGGCAAAAAAAGGGCGTTGGCGAACCTCTGAAAATACCTTACATTTTTTATCATTAATTGGGGGTTGGCCTGGTGCCTTATTGGCACAAAATATTTTGAGACATAAGTCTAAAAAACTTGCTTTTCAAATTGTGTTTTGCTTTACGTTTAGCCTTAATGTCAGTGCGTTAGCAACTGGTTTTTTTTACCTTGATAGAGCCTATTTAATGACGCTTGCCTCGTCCATTGAGCCCTTATTTAGAATGTTTTAAATTCGCATCAAATGTATGAATTTTCTGGACGATAATTTTTAGGCGTTCTATACTTACGAGTGCCTTTCACTATTTTAATAGGGTTTTATTCTGAGAAATATGAAACAGTTGTAACAAACATCTATGAATTTATGGTGGTTATAAGACCAATTGATGTTTTGATGAAAGGTAGGTTTAAAAGTAATTAGTGAGTTTATTAGAATTCGAGAGCAATAATGGGAAATTCCAAAAAAAATAACGCAGCAGTAGAACGAGAGCGGCTTCATAAATCAGATCAAACACCTAACCCTCTTCTAGAAGATGAGGATGATATGGTTTATGAATTAACGGATGAGGACATCAACACTGAAACTGCTTCTATTGAGCAAATTAAGCAATTACAACATACTCAAAAATCAATCCGTCTGCAATTAGATGACGCATTCCTTGATATTGATAAATTGACGCGCCAATTTAAAAAAGAAAGACAAACAAGACGCGCATCATTGACCAGCTATATCGCATTAATGATTGCAGGCATTGCCCTTATTATGGCTGTAGGGTCGGTTTATTTTTTAAGCGACTCACAAGAAAATGTTGATAACTTAGTACGGTCTGTTGATACCCTAAAAAAGCATAATCATACACAACAAGACGACTTAAGCTTACAAGTAGAAAACCCTTTAGATCAACAAAATGCTCAAACATCAACCGATACGTCTGTCGCTGATGATATTGCATCGAAAAAAAATACCCCAGAAGATCCTTTAACTTTTACAGGTTCTGGAATTCCAGCGCCTAAAGAAGCGGATATTGTCCCTCCAGTTGATACAAACGCATCTGATGCAAAAAAAGAGACAGAAAATTTAACCTCTACAGATTCTGAAGCCTCTTCTGTGACAGAAAACACATCAGCTGACACCGCGACCAATACCTCTGATGATAAAAAAGAAGTGACTGTTGATCCACTCAAACCATCTGAAACAGAACCATCATCGTCAACAACTGATAATTCAGCACAAACAACGACACCAGCCGATAATACAAGTACTGATGGGAAAAAAGAATTAGCGACTGATGAATTGAGCTCTACAAATACGGATGCGGTTCCCGTATTAGATACAACGACACCAGCGACGGATGTCTCGACAACCAATGACAGCGATGTAAAAACAGAAGCAACGATTGATCCATTAAAAGCACTTGAGTCCACATCCTCCACTTTAAGTACCAACTTATTGCCTGCAGCAAGCTCATCAACCGATACGTCAACTGATAAAAAAGAAACCATAGAAAAAACACCCTCTGTACCATCAACAGAAACACCTGCTCTTTCAGACAACCCTTCGCTTAGTGACACCTTATTGAAACAAAAAACCGCTGCCAGCAATGCTTTGGATGCGAATAAAGCAATAGAAACAAACGCTACCAATCCAGCGGATGTAAATACTTCAGATTCAAAAAAAGAAGCTGAAAAAGACACCACAAAGGCGAACGAATCTTCTTCTGAAAAACCTGCTTCGTTAAGTGACACCTTATTAAAAGAAGAAACAGCAGTAACACCAGAAACAACAGAAAAATCCCCTGAAGCGCTAAAAAGCGATGACAAAGCCGCCACTTCAGAAACAGCGACCGCGGCGATGGTGGCTGCAGAAACAGCAACAACCGAAGATAGTATAAAAAAAAACTCTGATGCCGTAAAAAATGACGATAAAACAGCTACTTCAGAAACAGTAACAACCGAAACACCAGAAAAACCACCTGAAGTAGAAAAAAAAGAAGATAAAAAAGATAACACCTCGGCCACACTGAAACATGGCTGGGTCGTTATCTTAGGTTCCTATAAAAACAGTTCCCGTGCCAATAGAAATAACACTGCTTATAACGAGGTAGGATTTACAACCAGTATTGCTAAAATAAGAAGCGGGGGGCGTTCATGGCATCAAATATCAACGAATGCTTTTAAAACTAAACGAGAAGCCAGACAATATTTAAGAACAATTAAACGAAAAGTAAAAATAGAATCCAGCATGATTATTCGCCGTTAATTTCATAATTTACACACCTCGATAAAACGATTTTTTAGTTTAAATAGCGCAACTGATGACAGAATTTATTCCCTTAATTATTTGTAATGATAAAAATGAGTCCAATAAAACCGACTCAGTCTTTGATTTTGAAAACAAGGAAATAGACTTGTTCGGGTTTACCAAAGAACAAGCTCTAGATAGTATTCTTTCTTCAATTCTCACCGACCCTAAACACTTACATACCCATTTACAGCGTATTTATTTTTGTTATCAGCATGATTTAAACAAAGAATTATTCGCCGCATTAATTGATTTTTTAATTATATTAAAAGGTAAAGGCTTAGCCGTTGGACATAGAATGGTAAATGGTGCAAAACCAAAGTTGGATGAAACCGATTACCATTCACTCCAAGCCGCTTTAAAACTCTCAGCTGATGACATTGAATGGGCGGATGGAAATTTATATTCCTTATTTACTCAAGGCCTTATTGGCAGTCCTGTATTGATTCATAAAGAAACTAAAAAAAGTACATTGCCCCATGACCCTTTAGTCATTGCGCGTGATTATGTTGCTTATAGTCAACTTGATATGGCCATGAAAACGTTAGAGGAAGCCATTGATCAAGATTTTGAAAATGCAACATTACATAATGAGTTACTTGAACTTTACAAATTAACCCGTAGTAAAGATCAGTTTTTAACGATGTACAACGACATTAACAAACAATCTAAAACGCCCCCGCAGGCGTGGGATAAATTAAAGGTCTTTTTTGATGAGTAAGCATAAAAAACCATTAAAAGCCGTTTTACATGGCATGGATGAACGCTTACAAAGAAATATGTTGTTGTATTTTCAAAATGTTTGTGAAGATGCCTTAGTGGTTGTCAATGATGTAGACGCTGAAATTGACATGATTGATATTGATAGCACCGAAGGTCAAAATGTTTTAAAACAATTACAGGCTGAAGAACCCAGTCGCCCGATTGTGGTTTTATCTCGAAATGAAGTTGAACTTGATAATATTTCCTTTATTTTAAAACCTATTAGCCTTAAAAAAGTATTAATTACTTTTGATCGATTACGTTTTCTTGTTGATCGCCGACATTCGCAAAAAAATACAACTGATGCCGTGCCTGTCGAAAAAAAAACCACCAATAATAGTATTTTATTAAACCTTCAAGATAAGGTAACTGATGCTAAGTCGGTTCTTGAAGTGAGAACTGATGTGATTTTAAAACAAGAAGCCCCCGAGGACAATAGAGCGTCATCGGACACGGATGAAATTAAAAAAGTTTCAAAACATAAAACAGCTCAACAGCTTAATGAAAATAGTTTTTCCTCATTTTTAGGGATGCTAACGGATGTGGATTTTGACGATGATGCGCAGCTTTCAGAGTCCAGTTATTGTCCAAGAGATTATTATCAAGGCTATGTTTCTGCAACCTTTAAAGTCGCTAAAACTAAAGGTCGAGTGTTGCAGTTAAACTCAAGCTGGAAACCTTTATTAATATTTCCGCGTAGAAATGAGGTCTGGTTGGATGCCGATGACCAACAATTACGAGCCTTTTCATCGGTAGAACTCAACAAAGCCACAGGAGTAAAACTCGGCGTCAGTGCGGCAAATTTAGAATTAATTGATGTGAAAAAAAAGCTAGAACGTTTTTATGATATGGATGCGTTTATTTGGAAACTTGCTATTTGGACTTCCAGAGGACGTTATCCTGAAATTATTGACGTTAAACGACCTGTTTTTTTACTTCGATGGCCTAATTTTACCCGCAGTATTATTACCCCCCATGCACTACGCATGACCGCATTATTAGTGCATGAGCCTAAAACAATGCTGAGTATTGCCGAAGGATTACAGATAAAACCTCAATATGTTTTTGCGTTTGTTAGCGGTGCTTATGCATTAGGATTGGTTCGTCAACCAATGAAAACCGCTGAGGAAGAAGAGGAAATGGTGGTTGCTCGCCCTGTGGTTATTTCCCCTAAAAAGAAAGGGCTATTGAGTCGAATATTAAGTAGATTACGATCTTAACATTAACTAAAAGATAGATATGAGTCAGTATAAAATTATTTTTACAGGACCTGTTGGGGCGGGGAAAACAACCGCAATTGATTCCATCAGTGATATTGCACCGATTAAGACCGACGCTATGGCCAGTGATATGACCAAAAAACGTAAATCTGAAACCACCGTTGCAATGGATTATGGCATTTTAAATTTATCAAATGGTGAAAAAATTCATTTATATGGTACCCCAGGGCAAGAACGATTTGATTTTATGTGGGATATTTTAACTATAGGGGGGATTGGCTTAGTTTTATTGCTAGATAACACCCGCGCTGACCCCTTTCAAGACATGAAGTTTTTCCTTGATTCTTTTTCAGAATTCATCAGCAATACGACTGTCGTCATCGGGGTCACGCAAATGGATTTAAGCTATAAACCGAGCATAGAAGAGTATCATACGCAATTACAATATTTAGGATTAAAGCCTGCAATTTTTGCAGTGGATGCGAGAGTTAAAAGTGATGTATCCATTTTAGTGCAAGCGTTACTTTATTCACTAGACCCTGGACTAAACCATAATGAATAAATATACCCTAGTTGATGATTTATATTTGCATCCTACCCCTGCGGGTGCTTATCATGCTCTTTCATCCAGTGATGACAATAAAACCCGACTTTTTTTAAAAAATTTATTACATTTAAAAAAAACCCCTTTGCTGAGTTTGGCCAATTTATCCTCATTAGCGGAAAGTGATGACAGTGACAAAACCTTTGAATTGTTACATCATTGTCAGAAAATAGGCTGGGTTCAAGGCTTAAAAGCCCCACTTACCTCGCCAGAGGGTGTTTTAGAAGAGATTTTACCGTTATTACTCAGTAAAATTTCAGATAAAGGTAAAGTGCTATTAGCCGATCATCAAGGGTTTTATTTGGCGTGTAGCGGCTTTACACATGAAGTTTCCGAAGAATTATCGGCGTTAAGTGCTGAAATTTCTCAATTACAAATGCGTCGATCGGGTTTACTCATGAGTAACATGGGATTATCCAGTCATGCGTGGGGCGTTATTAATGGCTCAGGAAAAAGCCAAGTTGGTTTTTGGCCAATATTTATCGGTGATCATCGGTTTGTGATTACCGTGTTAGGAACACCATATTTTAATCAAGCTGAATTTGTTTCGTTGGCATGGGCGTTAAGTGTCCGCTATGCAACAAAAAACTAAAATAAACAGCATATCGATACAAATTTATTTCAAATTTTAGTTTGGAAGATGATGTTATAGCCCATACTTATAGGGCATTATTTATTATAAATTACTTAATCAAAGAAAGAGGGGATAACAATGCGAGCAGATATGCTTACTTCTATACTAACCGAATTAAATGGGACTTCATCTGATATTGAAGCCTCAGGTATTATTTCAACAGATGGCTTAATGATTGCCGCCGCACTTCCTCATGGAATTGACGAGGATAGAGTAGGCGCAATGAGTGCTGCAATGCTGTCACTAGGTGATAGAACCGCCCAAGAATTAAACCGAGGGGGATTAGAGCAAGTATTAATCAAAGGCGCGGCAGGTTATGTGGTCATGATTTATGCAGGTGATGAAGCGGTATTAACCGTGCTAGCGAAACCGAATGCTAAATTAGGCTTAATCTTTTTAGACGTAAAACGAGCGGCGGAAAGCGTATCTGAATTACTTTAATTAACCGTTACAGGATGCTTAAATGTTAGAAGACATGAAAGCCGATAATATTATTGGTGACTATAAAGAAACAACACTTGACCTGTTTGGCCTATCTCCTCGAAAGGTATTTTATACTGAAATTGAAGTTCCGTATCCAGAAGGAAAATTGATTGTCTCAACCACAAATACCCAAGGGATCATTACCCATGCAAACCCTATTTTTGTGGAAATGTCAGGCTATTCAAAAGATGAACTCATTGGATATAGCCACTCTATTTTAAGACATCCTGACATGCCTTCTGCCGCCTTTCAAGACCTATGGAACACCGTTAATGAGGGTCGAAAATGGGAAGGTGCGGTTAAAAATTTACGTAAAGATGGCGGCTATTATTGGGTTAAAGCCACCGTAATCCCTAATGTTAGAAAGAGTAAAATTGTGAGCTACACCTCTGTTCGGCGTAAGCCCTCGGTTTCAGTCATTAATGCGAGTATCAAGCTATATAAAACCTTAACCTAAATTACTAGGAGGCATAATGCCACATATGTTTACTGTAAGTCCTGATTTTCCGCCTAATTCTCTGGCAGGTTGGTATATTTTTAACACATGGTTTCAAAAAAATACTGGGCTGAATATTCACCTAAATTTATACAACAGCTTTGAAGAACAAAAAACCGCCATTGATAATAATAAAAATGACATTGTTTATGTAAACCCTTTTGATGCGGTGAGGCTGGTGCGCGATAAAGGTTTTGTCCCCATTGCAAGAGTCAAAGACCGTTTAGATGAAGTGGTGATTGCCGTCAATGAAGAAAACCCCATCAATACTATGTGTGGTTTGCAACCTAACCTTAAGCTTGCAATGACAGCAAACCCTGATGTTAATATGATTAGCATGATGTTATTAGAAGCGATTGATCTTAATGAAAACAATATTGTAAAAAAAACCTATGACAGCTATATTATTGTCGTTAAAAATATTTTAAAAGGCGAAGCGGAAGCGGGACTTTTTTTAGCCAAAGCCTATGATGACCTGTCTAATGTGGTCAAAAAACAATTAAAAATATTACTACGCAGTGATGTTGAAGAACTTTATCATTCACTATTGATAGGGCCTGAACTTGCCGATAGACAAAAAGAAATCCAAACATTATTAGCATCAATGCATAAAAATTCTGTCGGAAAAGGGGTTTTAGACGCGCTTGATTTTGACGCGTGGCTTAAAATTGAAAATGAAGAAATGGAATTTATGATTGATTTAATAGATACATTAGCCTCTGATCAAAAATAACTTTTCTTACCCCGATTCCTACCCAAAACTAGCCACTGTCTAAATATAATTACTTGTATTTAAAACAATGGCTTAATTGTCAAGTCCCGATAGGTCATAATAATGAATGTAAAAAGTTGCGAATTATAGAAAATTTTCGGAACGATTTATTCTCATAAACAGCAGTTAGGATATAGGTTTATTTCATTCAAACTTTATAGAGTCTGGTAATGATGCCCCTATTAAAAATAGTAGTCGAACAATATAAGTTAAAATTCTAGCTCGGTGAACTTACTTTTTATGACCTCTTAGAAAAAGCATTATCAAAAAAACAGCCTGCGCTAAAATTGTCAGCGCTCATCGTCATTTTTTTTAACGATTTTTTTTGTTAGAAAGTGGTAAAGCAGGTATAAAAGTGTAATCAGTAATAACGCGATAAAAACCCCAGCAATGCCTAAAAGTATGAGCAAAGGGATTATTTGTTCTTCGATTTCATCCATAACTATTCTCTGTTTATACAAAATAAATCATTAATTAAGCGTGTTAATACGACAAAAATCCTACTATTTATAGCCTAATTTTAGTAGAGTAGGAGGGTTAATTTAACCATTTATTTTGTAGAAAAACGCAGGGGTAATGAATTTATTCCCCTGATTTAAGAGCGAACAGGAAATTTAAAAAAATGAATAAAAAATCAATTACAATTGCGTTGGGGTTTGTCGTACTATCGAGTGCTCCAATGATGGCAAATGCCGCTGATGTTGAAGCAGGGAAAATGGCTTTTGAAACCTGCCGTGGTTGTCATAGTGCCGCGGGGTATAGCAATGCTTATCCAACATATTACGTGCCAAAATTAGGTGGGCAAGTCCCTGCGTATACGGTTGCCGCATTAAAGGCGTATAAAGTATCACATCGTTCTCATGGCACGATGATGGCAAATAGCTATGATATGTCCGAAAAAACCATGAAAAATATTGCAGCCTATTTAGCAACCGATGTGAATGGCTCAAAAAAGGCACGCGGCTATCATGGTAATATCGCCAAAGGGAAAAAGCTCGCACAATCGTGTATGGCGTGTCATAACGATGATAAAACAGCTAAAGCCACTAATCCTCGCTTAGCAGGACAGCATGCGAATTATTTAGAAAAAGCGATGAAGGATTATCAGTCGGGAAAACGTAAAAACGGGATGATGAAATCAATGGTTGAAAAATTAACCACCGAAGAATTGCACGATATTGCTGAATATTTCTCATCGCTTAAAGGCTTAACTTCAACCAAATAAGCCCCTAATTTTATGCGTGTTGCACTTGCCTATCTTAGTATTGTGCTTTTATGGGCAACCACACCGCTTACGATTAAATGGAGTGGTGAAGGGACGGGGTTTATTTTTGGCGTGATGTCACGGATGACATTAGGCACGGTCTACATGTTGTTATTGCTTACCCTTCGTCGCCAACAACTCCCGATGCACAGTAAAGCAAAGCGCACTTATTTTGCGGTCGCGACACAGCTTTATGCCTGCATGGCTTCTGTTTATTGGGGAGCCCAATTTATTCCCTCTGGTTGGATTTCGGTTATCTTTGGTTTATCGCCTTTTTTAACCGCTTTTTTTGCCGCTATTTGGCTTAAAGAACACAGCTTTAGTGTGGGAAAAGTGTTCTCTTATTTGCTTGGTTTGACAGGACTTACGGTGATGTTTAGCTCAGCATTAGCCATTAACCGACAAGCGGTTTATGGCATGATCGCCATTTTAATCGCGGTTTCCATACAAACAGCGAGCGCGGTCTGGGTTAAACGAATTCAAGCCAAACTCCCAGCAACCACACAAGTCACAGGCGGATTATTATTTGCCTTACCCGTTTATTTAATAACATGGGTGATTATTGATGATGCAGTATTACCACCCAGTTTGTCACAGCTTAGTTTTTTATCTATTCTATACCTTGGTTTAATCGCTACAACCATCGGTTTTGTGCTGTATTACTATGTTTTAATTCATTTACCCGCCACGACTGTCGGGATGATTCCATTAATTTCCCCCATCATTGCTCTGTATTTAGGACATAGTATTAATAATGAAACCATTACCTTAAAAATCATCATCGGGACGGTATTAATCCTCACCGCATTATGTATCCATCAATTTTTTGATCGTTTGCTTGCTTGGTTTTTTAAACCAAAAAAAGGCGTTACTGCTCCATAAAATACTCAAAACCATCAATAATATCCAAATAAGCCCCATCAAAATTGGCATTTATTATTTTAGTTAAATACGAATCTTTACGCCCAAAAATAATGGCTTGCCAGTCTGCGCTCCAATATTTTACTTTATAATTTCCTTTCCAATCAGGGTTTTCAGGTTCGAGCCAGCTTGGTTTGTTAGACCGCCATTTTTTTTGCCAATAATAGCGATAATCTTCGGCTTCACCAATACTCATATAAGCAATCAATAAACGCTTTCCCCCATTCTTTTTTATTTTTAATTGCGCAACGTCCTTGGCGCTAAATAATATTTCGTTATGATATAAATCCATAATAACCACGTCATAATTGGTTTTAGACACGGCTTTTATAAACGATTTTTTGTTTGGGTAATGATCGCCATTAATAAGATATAAAAAGTTTTTTGCCTGCGCTATTTTATGAATATCCTGCCCATTTTCATTATGAATTTTAGCAGGGTAACGTGGAATAACGGTTAAATCACGCTTGGTTGCTGCAAATGAAATAAAGCCATTTTTTTGATTAATGGCATAAGAATCGTCTATCTTATTTTTTGACGAGCAATAATCGGTCGCCAACACAGGAACGTTATTATTTTTATTTAACAAGGACAGTTTTCGTAAAAATTCACGATCTTCAGCAGGGGTTTTTTGATTATCTTGATTGTAGCCATAAAACATATTTTCTCGGCCTGTGGCATCAATGGCTTTTAGATAATTTTTTTGCAACTGTCCCTTGGCATCCCCTGTATCGGTGATTAATTCCTGCCCATTTTGGGGAATAACAATAAAATTTGAGCGACGGTTTTTAGCTTCTTTCGACAGTGAAATAACAAAGTCCCTCATCGCTTGCCGATAATCCATTTTAGCGCTGACCACCTGAGAAAAAAATAGGCTAAAAATCATAAGAAAAAAAATAAAAAAATTATTAAGCCTCATTGCTCAAACCTTTATCCATTGGGTCGGTGAAATTTCGAAATGTTTTTGTGGTGTATAAGGATGCATAAGTTTGCTCAATCGCATGGAGCTGTTTAATTTCCCAACGATATTCATTAGTCGCCTGCAAGCATATTTTATTCAAATGACGTTTGATCGCTAAATAGTTTTCAGCGGCGATAGGTTGCATTTGAGCTAAAACAATGATGTCTATCGCGTGATTATTGAGATTATTAATATCAATTAATAAATCCAGTATATGTTTAGCGAAAAGCAAGTTACTAAGCTGATATTCTATAAAGAGTTTTAACTTTTTAATCACTTGGTTTAATAGTTCATCACGATGTTTATAGGAAATTTGTAAGGTAATTTCCACCCAAAAAGGATCTGTTGATAAATTAAGAATAGCTTGCTTTAAAAAATGCTCCGTTGGTATGCTTTCAGGTGCATGAGAACGGTTAAATGTGACTCTGTCTGGTGTTTGTGTGGCAATTTTTCGAAACGATGCACATGACCCAAGAGAATAAAATCACCTTCTTTACAGGGAAATAAGTTTTCTTTCTCGGCATCATAAGGACGTGAACACATATCAATTAAGGCTTTAATCGGTAAACGCACTCGTCCCCCTGTTAATAAGGGGTTTTCAAGATAGAGCTATATGTCAAGTCCCGATAGTTACTTATTATTCGTGACGGCTGATTCAAATTGTTTTTTTAAGAATAAGGCTCTTTGCTTTATTATAGGAGTAATGGCTGAATCAGCATCACCAGCACGTATTAATAAATAAATAGTTCCTGGCTCTGTATATTTTTTATCTAACAAACGAGAATTAGATTCAATACTTAAATCTCGCTTTTTCAACCAAGACTTCTGTGATTTTTTAAGAATACTTTTAGCCTTTTTACTCAACGAGGAATAAAGTTTTTTATAGTATATGTTTAACTCTCTATCCCACATATTATAACCAATATAGCAAGGTATACCTCCTGTCCCCCCAAATGTGTTATCAAGACAGTGTTGAATATATA
>JAGLEW010000143.1 GCA_023144875.1 Methylococcales bacterium | reverse complement strand
GCCGCCAAACCATTTTTTACTAACTCAACATTAATATTTTCACCTTTATCAGTCAACACATAGGCAAGCGTTCGATCATAGGCATCTTTTTTTTCAATATCGTAACGTAACTTAACCTTGGTCTTGGTCAACTTTTCAATCAACCATTTTTTAGCCGCCACACCTCCTGCTTCGGCGATTTTATCGCGTTTCGCAATTTCAGGGGTATTAATGCCTAACAAACGAACTTTGGTGCCATTTTCTAAAACAATGGTATCGCCATCCACTATTTTTTTTACAGCATAATAATTTACCCCTGTTTGAATTGACACCGTTTTTGAGTCGGGCTGCTTTCGATCCGAATAATGCCGCTGCCCATTGGCATCTTCCCAATAAAAAATTTCAGCACAACTACAAATAGGGATAATCAGTAAAAAACAATACAGTAATCGTGTAAAGGACATAGATGCTACAGCTTTATTAATAAATACTTGCTATTATAACCTACTAATAATCCGAGGGCTTATGCCTGATTTCATTTAATTTACGGCCTTACTCCTACTTCATGACCGATATTGTATTTATCAACCCAGGCGACCGAAAAGCAGTTTTTCAAGAACTCGGTAAAAATATCACTGCCATCGAACCCCCGTTTCAAATTGCCTCTTATGCCGCTTATTTACGCAATAATGGCGTAAGTGTTGCCATCATTGATGCCAATGCCGAAAATATTTCACCTGATGAAACCGCGCAACGGGTTAATAAACTCCAACCGCTATTAACCGCCGTGATTGTCTATGGTAATCAACCCTCCGCATCGACGCAAAACATGACCATTAGCGGTAAAATTGTTGATGCGGTTAAAGCTGGAAGTGATTCCTTAGTGGTATTAGGCGGGCTGCATGCATCCGCGCTCCCTAAGCAAACGTTTGAACAAGAAAATGCGGATTTTGTGATTGAAGGCGAAGAACAAATCCCCTTAAAAGAATTAATTACGGCTATAAAAAATAATACCGCTTTAGCGGATGTCAGCGGGCTTTGGTATAAAGAAAATAATCAAACACACCACACTGCCAGAGCGCCTTTATTAAAAAACTTGGATGACTATTTACCCATTGCCGCATGGGATTTATTACCAATGGATCTCTATCGTGCGCATAATTGGCATTGCTTTGATGACATTGACAACCGTCAACCTTATGCGGCAATTTACACCAGTCTAGGCTGTCCTTATAGTTGCAGTTTTTGCTGTATTAATGCCCCCTTCGGCGGTGCAAGCTTGCGTTGCCGTAGCCCTGAGTTAGTTGTCGAAGAAATTACCTTATTAGTCGAAAAATACGGGATTAAAAATTTAAAAATCATTGATGAGATGTTTGTTTTAAATGAAAAACATTACCTAAAAATTGCCGACTTATTAATTGAAAAAAACTTTGATTTAAATATCTGGGCGTATGCACGGGTGGATACCGTTAAAACAAAAACCTTAAAAAAGTTAAAACAGGCGGGCGTTAATTGGCTGGCACTTGGGATTGAATCGGCCAATGCCGATGTGCGTGATGGCGCGTCTAAAAAAATGAAACCCCGAGACATTGCCGAAATTGTGCATGAAATTCAAGCCGCAGGTATTCGTGTCATTGGAAACTTTATTTTTGGACTCCAAGATGACACGCTAGAGTCCATGAATGAGACTCTTGAAATGGCGAAAGCGCTTAATTGTGAATTTGCCAATTTTTATTGTGCGATGGCGTATCCTGGTTCACAACT
>JAGLEW010000142.1 GCA_023144875.1 Methylococcales bacterium | reverse complement strand
TAATAATCGCCCAGAATACAATGTTAAACCATCATCTTGCCGTTGCCATTGTTTACCTTTGCGCTGATTAAGTACTTTAACCGCCCAGTTATTACTTTTTTTATCATGACATTGAATGCACGCATTCGGGCTTTTTAATTTGATGGATAAATCGGGACGAGGCATGGAAAAACGATGATCACGCCGAGGATCAACCTGCATATAGGTTGTCGCAGGCATATGGCAATTAATACACAAAGCCCCCGTGGTATTTTTGGGATGAAAATGATGCTCAGGCGTGTCATATTCTTTTGCTTGTAAGGTTTTAAAGCGACTCACAGGGGGATTTTTTTGATGACACTGGGTACATAAAAGATTGCCTTTTTGACGAAGCGTTAATAAATGCGGCTGATGGCAATCCATACAAGTAACGCCTTGTTGGTGCATTTTTGATTGGCTAAATGACCCATACACATAAACTTCATCCAAAATTTGACCATCGGCATGGTATAAATTAGGCTCTAATAAAGAAGGAATAAAATCATTTAAAAAATCGCGCCCGTGTTTATCATCTGGGCTAATTGGTTGACGACGCGCATGACAACGGGCGCAAGTTTCAACGGTTTGTTTCGGATTCAAGGACTTATAATCAATCACTAAGCCTTTATTGGGGTATTTTTTCGCTGAATCGGGTGATTTTTTAGCCCATTGAAGATGATTTCCCGCCGCACCATGAAAGGCTTGACAATCGACACTTATTTCCGCCCATTGGCTTTGATATTGCTGGGTTTTAAGGTCATAATTTAATTTAAAATCGGTTGAGTGACATTCGGCGCAGGCTGAATTCCATGTATAAAAACGTTTTGTCCAATGCAAACTATCATTCGGTAAAATTTCCGTTTCAGGCTTAAGATGAAACCAGCGCTTATGAATGGTATCCCATGCAATATCAAATATTTGCAAACGTCCTTTCGGGAAACGCACCAAATATTGCTGTAAAGGGGTGACACCAAAGGTATATTCCACCTGAAAATCACGAAGTTTGCCATTTTCCGCCTGTGTCCGAATAAAAAACTGATTATTTTTTTAAAAAAGGTGGTAGTAACCGAAAATACGGTAATCTTAGCCTGATTAAAATCGCCTAATACCGTTGTTTTATTAGCAACTTGCATGGCGCTTGTTGATGATGCGAACCTGTCCATGCCTTTACAGCTTTTGAATGGCAATTAACACAGGTTTTTTCACTGACAAAATTATTTTTATCCGTACTCTGTGTTAATTTTTGTTGAGGCCAGTTTGAGGGGGCTGCAGACAGTGTTGAAACCATACAAAGTGTCAGAAAGCAGAGGATAAACCATCTATTAATACGTTTTTTTTCATCGGAAGGACTTAATTTGAGCGCACATTTTTACACGCCGTTGGCGTATATCTTTTTCTTGATTTTTTCGGTTTTTTGGCGGCAGATAATGGATGTTTTACAAACCACCATGCTAAGGATGCATCACAGCTTTCACCCGCAGGAAGTGGCGCTTGCTTGATACAATCAGGGCTTGATTTTGGGCAATGCAATCGAATATGAAAATGATCATCATGATGATACCACGGGCGGATTTTTTGTAACCATTGACGGTTTCCTGTCACTGTTTTACATAAATCCTGTTTAATACGTGGATTCACAAAAATTCGATCCACTTCAGAAATATTTGCCGCCAACTTTAATAATTGTCGATGCTGATCCGTCCAGCGATTATTTAGCCCTTTTTTATTACGGCTTAACATGGACGGTTGCTTAAGGTTACTGCGTTGTTTATTGAAATTCGCATAACTTTCAGGCGCTAAATTAAACCAAACATCCGCGTCTAATCCTGATTGATGGCTGCGATGCCCGAAGGGTAATCGACCGCCTCGTGCTTGTCCTAAATCGCCCACTTGAAAAATGCCAATATTTTGTTGTTGCGCTTGTTTCCCTAATTGTTG
>JAGLEW010000141.1 GCA_023144875.1 Methylococcales bacterium | reverse complement strand
ACATCAATGCCAATAAAACTGGCAAGGTCTTCAATCGCTTCGATGAAGTCTAAATTTGAATATTCCATTAAAAAGCTAATGGCATTTCCACCGACACCGCAACCAAAGCAGTGGTAAGTTTGGCGTTTTAAATTGGCAGAAAAACTGGGGGTTTTTTCGTCGTGAAAGGGGCAACGAGCCATAAAGTTAAGGCCCGTTTTTTTTAGCGGAACGTATGAATTAATGAGGTCGATAATATCAACGCGCACTAATAAATCGTTTATAAAATCACGGGGGATGAATCCTGCCATGAGTTAGATACGAATAATTAGGCGTTTAACGCAGCTTTTATTTTTTGGCTAACCATTGACATGTCGGCGCGGCCTTGCATTTGTGGTTTAAGCTGTCCCATCACTTTCCCCATGTCTTTCATGGATGTAGCTGCAGTCGATTCAATAGCGACTTTTACTAGGCTATCAATTTCATCATTCGTCAATGCTTGAGGCAAAAAATCTTGAATAATTAAAATTTCAGCTTCTTCAATGGCAATTAAATCATCACGCCCGCCTTCTTTAAACTGTTTAACAGATTCTCGGCGCTGTTTAAGCATTTTATCAAGCACTGCAATAATTCTTTCATTATCAAGCTCAATGCGCTCATCGACTTCAATTTGTTTGATGGCGGCTAAAATCGTCCGAACCACTAATAGGCGATCTTTATTTTTTGCCCTCATGGCATTTTTCATATCGTCCTTGATACGATTTTTTAATAATTCCATGATTAATCAGCTTTATAGTTACAGTTGTGGGCGACCACGACGTAGGTTTTTAAGCGCATAGCGCTCACGGGCTAATTTTTTTAGGTGGCGTTTGATTGCCGCCGCGCCTTTACGTTTACGTTCAGCGGTTGGTTTTTCATAAAATTCACGACGGCGTACTTCGGATAAAACCCCTGCTTTTTCACAAGCACGTTTAAAACGGCGAATAGCAATATCAAAAGGTTCGTTTTCTTTAACTTTAACGGCTGGCATTTATAATGTCCTGAATGTGTTAATATTTGTGAGTGCTTATAAGGGGCTAACCCTTGGAAGCGATAAAAATAAACCCTCAATTATACGCTATATTTTTTAATAAATTAAACTAATGTACATTCTAGGTATCGAAACTTCTTGTGATGAAACGGGTGTCGCGGTTTATCACCCTGAAAAAGGAATTGTCAGTGATCTGCTTTACAGCCAAGTTAAAATGCACAATGAGTATGGCGGCGTGGTGCCAGAGTTGGCGTCTCGTGATCATATTCGAAAGCTTGTCCCTTTAATTAAAGCCTGTTTAAAGCAGGGAAATTTAGCGTCAAATCAGATTAATGGGATTGCGTATACCGCAGGACCTGGGTTAATGGGGGCATTATTGGTGGGTGCGACCACCGCTCGAAGTTTAGCATGGACGTGGTGTGTTCCAGCGGTTGCAGTCCATCATATGGAAGGACATTTATTGGCACCCATGTTGGAAGATAACGCCCCTGAATTTCCCTTTGTGGCGTTATTGGTGTCAGGCGGACATACGATGTTGGTTCGAGTTGATGCGATTGGCTGTTATCACTTATTGGGTGAATCCATAGACGATGCCGCAGGTGAGGCCTTTGATAAAACCGCTAAAATGCTTGGATTAGGGTATCCAGGAGGGCCAAAAGTAGCCGCTTTAGCGGAAAAAGGCACACCTCGGTTTAAATTTCCACGTCCTATGACCAATAGACCAGGATTGGATTTTAGTTTTAGTGGTTTGAAAACCTTCACCATGAATACGCTTAATTCAACCGAAAAAACCGAACAAGATAAAGCGGATGTTGCCTATGCCTTTCAAATGGCGACGGCCGAAACCTTAGTGATTAAATGTCGCCGCGCTTTACAACAAACAGGCTTAAACCGATTAGTGATTGCGGGAGGGGTGAGCGCCAATACTCAAATTCGTGCCAGTTTACAGGCGATGGTTGAGCAAGAAAAAGCCACTTTATTTTGCCCCCCCTTAAAATATTGCACTGATAATGGGGCAATGATTGCCTATGCAGGTTATCAGCGCTTATCGGTTGGCCAACAAGAATCGTTAGAAATTTTCGCAAAACCTCGTTGGCCGATGGACGACTTATTAAGCGTTTAACATTTTTCGGGCAGTTTTAATCGCTACTTTCACGGTTTCAGGAGCCGTGCCTCCAATGTGCTGACGTGAGGCAACCGAGCCTTCTAAACTTAAAATATCAAACACATCTTGGCTAATTTTAGGTGAAAATTTTTGCAATTCACTTAACGATAATTCCGATAAATCTCGTTGAGTCTCTAGCCCTAAGCGTACTGCTAACCCTACGACCTCATGCGCATCCCGAAATGCCATGCCTTTTCGGACTAAATAATCGGCTAAATCGGTGGCAGTCGCAAACCCTTGTTTGGCGGCGTGGTACATGTTTTCTTTTTTAGGCTTAATATGCGGCATCATGTCGGCAAAGGCACGTAAGCTGTTAACTACCGTATCAACGGTATCAAATAAAGGCTCTTTATCTTCTTGATTGTCTTTGTTATACGCTAAGGGTTGGCTTTTCATGAGCATTAATAATGATACTAAATGCCCTGTGACCCGTCCTGATTTTCCACGAACCAACTCAGGGACATCAGGGTTTTTCTTTTGTGGCATGATGGACGACCCCGTACAAAAGGCATCAGGCATCTCAATAAAATTAAATTGGGCGCTGGTCCACAGGACTAATTCTTCTGAAAAACGTGAAAGATGCAGCATGATTAAACTGGCGGCGGCGGTGAATTCAATCGCAAAATCTCGATCACTGACTGAATCTAACGAATTATTTGACGGACGACTAAAACCTAATAAGTCGGAGGTCATTTGCCGATCAATGGGGTACGACGTTCCTGCTAAGGCGGCGGCACCGAGTGGCATAATATTAATTCGCTTTAAACAATCATCAAGTCGTTCTGAATCACGGACTAACATTTCAAACCATGCCATTAGATGATGCCCAAAGGTCACAGGTTGTGCAACTTGTAGATGCGTAAACCCTGGCATAATAGTGGCGGCTTCTTGTTCGGCTAAATCCAATAAGCTGATTTGTAAACGCTTTAATTGTTGCTGAATGACGGTGGTTTCTTGGCGTAAATACAAGCGAATATCGGTGGCAACTTGATCATTTCGTGAACGACCCGTATGAAGTTTTTTACCCGCAATACCAATAAGCTCAGTCAAGCGTGCTTCAATATTCATATGCACGTCTTCTTGCTGAATTGACCAGACAAATGTGCCTTGTTCGATCTCCAATTGAATTTTTTCAAGGCCATTAACAATATCTTGATATTCATTCTCAGTTAAAATATGAATGCTCAATAACATTTTTGCATGCGCTAACGAGCCTTGAATATCTTGCGCGGCCATTCGCTGATCAAAATCAACAGAGGCGGTAAAAATTTCAACGAAGGCATCGGTCGCTTGTGCAAAACGCGCACTGGATAATTTATCAGTGTTAATAGAAGTCATTATGAAAAAATAGTAAAAACCAAAAAAAGAAATTATACGCTTAAAAAATTTACCTTGAGCAGGGTAACATCGTTTAAATTTTAACTTAACCCCTAGGAACCTTACACTTATGTCAATTTTCACCTCTATTAAGAAAAAAACTACGCTGATTGCGGCAACCAAACAAATTAAAAAAGCCCGCAAAGAAACCGACAAAAATAAAGCCGATGCGTTGTACAAAAGTGCGTATGAAGGCTTTGAGTTTATTTTAAGTGACAATGAAATGTTAGCGGATGCATTGTATCAATGGGGGTTTGGCTTATTGAATCAGGCCAAATTAGCCCAAGATCAACAAGCCATTGACTTGTATGAAGAAGCGATTAGTAAATATACATTTTGCTTGGTTGTTGAGCCTTTCTGTTTAGGCGCGGCGCTTGAAAGTGGGGTGGCTTATATGGATATTGCGCGATTAACGGCGGTTAAAGCAGGCGATGATTTATATAAACGTGCCAAAAAATGTTTTGACCGCGCAGGGGAGATTCAAAAAGGCAGTGGGGAATATAACCTTGCGTGTTTGCATAGTATTGAAGGTAATCAGGAGGCGTGTTTAGCCTCGTTAAAAACTGCCCGAGATTTTGCGCATTTACCTGATGAAAACGATATTTTAAATGATCCTGATATGCAAAATACGGTAAAAACCGCTGAATTTATAGCATTTATGGAAGCGATTAAAAATGAAAAAGCCGAGCTTGAAAAAGCAGAAGCTGAGAAAAAGAAAGCGAAAGCAGAGGCAAAATTGAGAGCGGGCGGTGCAACCAATATTGGCAATGACTCGACTGAAAAGACAGAACCTAACTCCACCGTCGATGCTGACAAAGAACCTGAGGCAGTTATAACACCTGAGCCTGCCTCAAACGATAAAAAGGACGAAT
>JAGLEW010000140.1 GCA_023144875.1 Methylococcales bacterium | reverse complement strand
ATAAATCATATTTTTGGCGTAAAGCAACATTAATACTGCGAAAGCCTTTTCCAATGGGCGTTGTTAAGGGACCTTTAAAAGCCACTTGATTTTTTTCAATGGAGGCCAAGGTTTCATCAGGGAGTAATGTTTCGTATTTTTCATACGCTTTTAGTCCCGCTTCCGCTTCTTCCCAATGAATACCAGCGCTTGAGGCATTAATAATCTTAACGGCAACATCCATAATAGAAGGCCCTATACCATCCCCTTTAATTAAGGTTACATTGTGCATAGTTTACTCATAAAATTCTACAATTTAAATTAAAAGAACTCACCATTATATAGACTACACTCGCAAGTTTTAATTCTTTTTAAAAACTAAATCTCTTAAATTTTGCCGTTTGAACGTCTTTTAAAATCAAATCTTGCAACTTTTGTTATAATCAAAAATTATTTTCTCTCTAGCGACTTTTAAGGATAGACCATGGAAAAACCATTCATTCTACATATGTTAACCACCGCTAAAAACCTAAGCCCGTTTGATGTTAATATGGCATTAGATGCAGGCTGGGTTTCTGCGGTGCCTTATACAAATGTTGAGCCTAGCGAAATTACAGCACTGGTACAAGATGCTATTTTTTCACGCGGGCCTAAAGGACTAAAACGAACAGGAATTTTTATTGGCGGACGTGATGCAAAACAAGCTTTAGATATGTTAAAAGCGGCTAAACATGCAATGCTTCCACCCTTTGAAGTCGCCGTTTTTTCAGACCCAAGTGGCGCATTTACCACCGCAGCAGGGATGATCGCATCCGTTGAAAAAGAACTCAAAGACAAATTCAACACCTCTTTAGAAAATAAAAATATTTTAGTCCTTGGCGGAACGGGGCCTGTGGGTCAAATCGCGGCAGTTATCGCGGCACAAGCAGGGGCTAATGTTCGCATCATTGGTCGTCAACTGGAAAAAACCCAACGGATCGCACGCCTTTGCAGTGAAGAGTTTGGCGAGGGTGAAATTACGATTAGTGCAGGGCTTGATGCGGATAAAGCGGACTATTTACAAACCACGGATGTTGTTTTAGCCACAGGGGCGGCGGGTATTGAATTATTGAATGCCAATCTCATCGCATCGGCGCCTCAATTAAAAATTGCCGCCGATGTTAATGCCGTTCCACCCAGTGGTATCGCAGGGGTTGATTCGTTTGCCAATGGCACCCCTATTTCACATTCTACCGTTGGGGCTATCGGTATTGGCGCACTCGCTATCGGTAATATTAAATATCAAGCGCAAAACCGCTTATTGAAAAAAATGATTACCGATGAAGGGGCGGTTTTTTTAGATTTCAAACAGGCTTTTGAGGTTGCTCGTGATTATCTTAACGCCGAAAAAACCTAATTCTAACTTTTTAGACCCTTTCTCAAACTAAATTTTATTTAAATCTATCAATTTAAGGAAAAAACCGTGAAAAGAAGTATTCTTCACATGCTTGACCCAATGCCACACAACAGTCCTTTTGATATTAATATGGCGGTTGATGCAGGCTTTGATGTGCTTATGCCTTATTCAAATGTAAAACTTGACAATGTTTATGGACTGACTCAAGACGCCATCTTTTCACGAGGGCCTGCAGGTGTAAAAAGAACAGGAATTTTTATCGGAGGTCGTGATATGGCATTAGCAATGGACATGCTAAAATCCGCTAAAGATGCCATGGTACCCCCCTTTGAGGTTTCAGTATTTGCAGACCCAAGTGGCGCTTTTACGACGGCTGCCGCCTTAGTCGCCTGTGTAGAACGTGAATTACTCACAAAACACAATAAACCTTTAAATGAATGCAAAGCTCTTGTTTTTGGTGGCACAGGCCCCGTCGGAATTGCAACAGGGGTTATTGCATCTATAGCAGGCGCTGAAACCGTTTTAGTCGATCATTTATCACAAGCCATCGCCGAAGATACCGCCAAAGAATATAATCGTCGCTTTGAAAGCCAATTAACAGGCGCTAAAGCCAGTAATAACACTGAAAAAGCACTTTTACTTGACGGGGTTGATATTATTTTTTGCACCGCAAAAGCGGGTATTCAAGTATTAAGTACTGAAGTGTTAAAACAAGGCAAGCAATTAAAAATTGCGGGCGATGTTAATGCCGTGCCTCCTGCAGGTATTGAGGGAATAAGATCTAATGATTTCGGCGCAGAGATTGCAGGGATTGAAGGGGTTTTTGGTGTGGGCGCATTAGCGATTGGCAATATAAAATATCGCTCACAGCAAGCTTTATTAGCCTCTATGTTAAATACTGATAAACCACTCTACCTAGATTTTAGAGATGCATTTGAAAAAGCCAAAAAAATTGTTTAAAGTAACGCCTCATAACCTTCTTTTTTAAAAGTTGTAAACCAACTTTCACACTATTACAGCCCTCTCAATTACCTTAATGAATCAAAGACGTATAGAGAACCATAGTTTATCCTTTATCAAACAATACAGCTTAGAAGACCGACACTTGCTCTTTTTTGTGGCTGATTTTATCGTCATTATTAGCTCTGCTGTTTTGGCCTATTATTTAGTCTATCAACACCTTGACATTCCGTTTGATTATCGAATAATTATTGTTATTAACAGCCTAATTATTTTATTAAGCTCCTCTTTTTATCGTTTATACCAATCATGGCGAGGGCTAATTTTTCTATCTCAACTATATAAAGTTTTTACCGTTTGGTTTGTTTCATTTGCCTGCTTATTAACCTTACTTTTTTTTGCCAAACAATTTGAATTTTATTCAATAACATGGATAAAGGCATGGTTCGCTATTGGGGCGGCTAGTACCTGTCTTTACCGAACCTTATCTATATTCATTTTAAATAATCTGCGTCAAAAAGGTAAAAACATAAAAGAAGTTATTATTGTCGGTAATGGTAAAATTATTAAGGACATCACCAAAGTCAGTCAACATCATCCTGAATATGGCTTTAAAATTGTTCAGGTGATGAAGCTATCTCATTTTAACAAACCCAATGATGATATTTACCAGAAACTCGTCGATACCATTTCCATGAAACGTCAAAAGACCGAACTTTGGATTTGTCTACCGCTTGCCGATAGTTTTATTGTTAAAAACATACTGCATCACTTACGCTACTCGACCGTAGAAATTCGCTTTTTCCCTGATTTAGAAGATTTAAGTATTTTAAATTATGACGCGACTAATTTAATGGGGTTTCACAGTTTAAACTTAAGCTGCAGCTCTATTACCGATACCAAAGCCTCTATCAAACGTTACGAAGATATTATTCTGTCGTTAATCATTCTTACCCTTATCAGCATTCCTTGTTTAGTGATTATGCTACTCATCAAACTGACCTCTCGAGGCCCGATCTTATTTACACAAAAACGGCATGGCGCTAAAAAAGAAATATTTGATGTTTATAAGTTTCGATCAATGACCGTTCATAAAGAAACCTCGGTCGTCACACAAGCGACTAAAAATGACGCTAGAATTACTAAATTTGGTGGGTTTTTACGCAAAACCAGCCTTGATGAGCTGCCGCAATTTATCAATGTATTACAAGGGAATATGTCGATTGTAGGCCCCAGACCCCACGCGTTATCACACAATGAACATTATAAAAGTCTGGTTGAAACCTACATGTGGCGACATAAAGTAAAACCTGGTATTACAGGCTGGGCGCAAGTCAATGGTTACCGAGGTGAAACCGATACCTTAGATAAAATGCAAAAAAGAGTGGAATACGATCTTTGGTACATTGAGAACTGGTCATTATTTTTAGATTTAAAAATCACCTTTGCCACTATTTTTAAAGGTTTTATTAATAAAAACGCTTATTAATTTTCAACGGAAACCAACACTATGCTTACTATCATAAAAACCAGTACTCCTTTAATTATCTTGTCTTTTTTGCTCACAACGCTATTACAGGCTAAAGAAGTGACAGCACAAAACTGGCTAAACCATCCTGAAATTAAACAAATAAGAGATATTTATAAAGCCATTGAGCAGCAAGTCGCCAATAAAACCTTGCATAAAATTATTAAACATACCGATTGTGAGCTACAGGCAACAGGCTTTGATACAACGCTTTATAACGATCACAAAAATACTCGCAAATATTCCATCATTGTACAGTCTGAAGATTCTAAAGAATCCAGCAGCTACTATTACGATCAACAAAAAATGTTGCGGTTTATTTTTTCAGTTTATAACGAAGTTGGCAGTAACCGTCAAGAAACACGCCGCTATTATAATGCCAGTGGTCAGCATCTTTATACCAACTATTCAAAAGGCTCAGGGTTTACGCCACAGGCCATTAAGAGACCAAGGAATAACATGAATCACTTATGTCATTAAAATCGATTAATATCGAACGCACTGATCGGTAAATCACTCTTTCCATCTAAAATTAATTCTGCCATAATTTTTCCAACAATGGGGGCTAATTGAAACCCATGTGCTGAAAACCCAAACGCATGGTAAACCGTCTGTTCAACACTCGACCGCCCAATCACAGGTAAATTATCAGGCATAAAACCTTCAATCCCTGCCCACGCTCGGACAATACGAACATTTTTTAGTTGTGGAAATAACGCCATCACCGTTTGCGCACTTTCGGATAATTTTTCCCAATCCATTTCGGTGTGTTGCGTTTCAAAATTCAATGTTGCCAAATGCGCACCACCAATCACTAACGTGCCATTTTGCATTTGTTTAAAAGAAAGCTTTCGACTCGCCGC
>JAGLEW010000014.1 GCA_023144875.1 Methylococcales bacterium | reverse complement strand
CTGTGCAAATCACGGTGTTGGATTCAATGCGTAAATTGGCACCCATCCGTTGCATTTCTTGAATGTGCATAAAGCGATTTTCAAACACGGTTTCAGTCACCAAACCAACGCCTTCGGCAATTAAGTTTAAGGCGGTAAATTGGGCTTGCATATCGGTTGGAAACGCAGGATGGGGCGCAGTACGAACAGAAACGGCTTTGGGTTTTTTACCGTGCATATCCAATGTAATCGTATCTTTTGTAGTGCTAATATCCGCCCCTGCTTCGCGTAATTTTTCTAAAACAACATCCAATAACGTGGGATCGGTGTATTTTAGTTTTACTTTTCCCCCCGTAATGGCGGCGGCAATCAGGTAGGTACCTGTTTCAATACGATCGGGTAAAATATCATAATGCAATCCTTTGACCCCTAAACGTTCAACGCCTTCAATGGTCAAGGTGTGTGTGCCAATGCCCGTAATTTTAGCCCCCAATTTATTTAAAAAACGCGCAAGATCGGTGACTTCAGGTTCCTTTGCCGCATTTTCAATAATGGTAGTGCCTTCGGCTAAGGTAGCCGCCATTAAAATATTTTCGGTGCCTGTGACGGTGATTAAATCTAATACCAGATGGCAACCTTGTAAACGGGAAGCACTGGCGTGAATAAACCCATTTTCAACGTTAATTTTTGCGCCCATTTTTTCAAAGGCATCCAAATGAATATCAATCGGGCGAGAGCCAATCGCACAGCCACCTGGTAATGAAACATGTGCTTCACCAAATCGAGCCAGTAAAGGCCCTAAAACTAAGACCGACGCGCGCATGGTTTTGACGAGATCATAAGGGGCTTCAAAATGATTAAGCGCCGAGGCATCCACCTCCACATTTACTTTTTCATCAATGGTTAGGTTAACGCCCATTTGTCCCAATAATTCCATCGTGGTGGTAATGTCACGCAGATGAGGTACATTGCCTAAAGATACAGGCGTATCGGCTAAGATGGTTGCGGCAAGAATGGGTAGTGCGGCATTTTTAGCGCCAGAGATTTTTATCTCACCAGAAAGGGTTGTGCCACCTGTAATTTTCAGTTTATCCATAGAGGGGTACGTAAAATAATATAATTAAAGGGTTTAAAGAGTAGTCGACTATTCTATCTTAAGTTTTAAAGTGGATTTGTTTTTATTATTTTCTGAATTAAATAGGGTTATAATACGGGGTTAATTTACGCCGAAATTGTAAAATTAGACTTCTTTTTTAAAAACCAATAGGTCAAAAATGATTACCTTTGTTGTGCAACCAAGTGATGGTTTAAATGGAACGGTTCGAGTACCTGGCGATAAATCCATGTCACATCGCTCTATTATGTTGGGCGCATTAGCCGAGGGCGTGACGCAGGTAAAAGGGTTTTTAAATGCGGAGGATGCGATGTCAACCTTGAAAGCATTTCGGGCGATGGGGGTTGAAATTAGCGATCCTGTTGATGGCAACGTGACTATTCATGGTGTGGGTAAGCAAGGTTTAAAAGCACCCAATGCGCCATTATATTTGGGCAATTCGGGCACGTCTATGCGTTTGTTAAGTGGTTTATTAGCTGGGCAAAATTTTGATTGTATCTTAACGGGCGATGAGTCGTTATCTTCGCGTCCTATGCGGCGTGTGACCGAGCCTTTGGCGTTGATGGGAGCGACCATTGAAACCCAAGCCAATGGTTCTGCACCGTTAAAAATTACAGGCTCAAAACGCTTAAAAGGCATTGATTATGTGTTACCAATGGCGAGTGCGCAGGTTAAATCGTGCTTATTATTAGCAGGGATGTATGCCAGCGGTGAAACGAAGGTCACAGAACCTGCACCGACGCGCGATCATACCGAGCGAATGTTAAATGGCTTTGGTTATCCCGTACAGCGATCTGGTCGTCAGGCGACTATTAATAGTAACGGTCAATTAACCGCCAGCAATATTGATGTACCCAGTGATATTTCATCGGCAGCATTTTTTTTGGTGGGGGCATCCATTGCCAAAAATTCGGAGGTCACCTTGCAACATGTCGGCATGAATCCAACGCGCACAGGGGTAATTGATATTTTAAAATTAATGGGTGCATCCATTGAAATTTTAAACCCACGGGAAGTTGGCGGCGAACCTGTGGCTGATTTACGGGTCACCAGTAGTGAACTTAAGGGCATTGTTATTCCTGAAGCGTTAGTACCGCTGGCAATTGATGAGTTTCCTGTATTATTTATCGCGGCAGCCTGTGCATCAGGGCAAACGGTATTAACAGGCGCTGAAGAGTTACGCGTCAAAGAATGTGATCGAATTCAAGTGATGGCTGAAGGTTTACAAACATTGAATGTTGATGCAACGGTTACTGAGGATGGCATGATTATTAATGGTGGACAAATGAGTGGTGGTGAAGTGCAATCACATGATGATCATCGTATTGCAATGGCCTTTTCGATGGCAGGTTTACGAGCAAGTTCAGCAATTACCGTTCAAAATTGTGCCAATGTAAATACGTCTTTTCCTGAATTTTGTGATTTAGCCACATCTTTAGGATTGCAGTTAACGAGTACCGAAGCATGATTCCTGTTTTAACCATTGATGGCCCTAGTGGTGCTGGCAAAGGCACGGTAAGTCGTGCGATTGCCCACCAATTAGGCTGGCATTATTTAGACAGTGGTTCTATTTATCGTGCGTTAGCAATTGCCTGTTTAGCCCAAAAAATAGCGTTAGAAGATGTGAGTGCGGTGGTTGAAATTGCACAATCAATGACATTAGCCTTTGAATGTAAAGAGGCGTTGGTCGTTCTCTTAGATGGTGAAGATATCACGCACCAATTAAGCATGGAAACGACTGGAAATACGGCTTCTATTATTGCCGCAATTCCTGAGGTGAGAGCGGTTTTATTGCAAAAACAAAAAGATTTTAAACAACCACAAGGATTGGTGGCCGATGGACGTGATATGGGGACGGTGGTTTTTCCTGAGGCTGAATATAAAATTTATTTGACCGCAACTGCGATGAAACGCGCAAAAAGGCGCTATAAACAGTTGATTGAAAAAGGAATTGATGCTAATCTTAGTGAAATAACAAAAGAGATAAAAAATCGTGATAAACGTGATACTGAGCGCAAAGTCGCGCCTTTAGTCCCCGCATCCGATGCTTTTTATCTTGATTCTTCTGATTTGTCGATTGAACAGGTCATTGAGAAGGTATTAAATTTTATCCAATAATGGATTTCGTGGCTGTCGTGAGGACAGTTTTTTTTAACTATTTGAAAAAAAAGAGCTTGTTTGTGTATTAACAAGCATAGGAATGAAGACAATGAGCGAAAGCTTTGCTGAATTATTTGAAGAAAGTTTAGCCCAGACGGAAATGCGTCCGGGTGCAATGTTAATGGGTACGGTCCTTGACATTGAAAATGAATACGTCATCGTTAGCACACAGGCAAAATCAGAGGGTGTTATCCCGAAATGGCAATTTTTAAATCCAGATGGTGATTTAGAAGTTGAAATTGGTGATGAAGTTGAAGTTGCCTTAGATTTGTTTGAAGATGGCTTAGGTTCAACCTTACTTTCTCGTGATAAGGCGAAGAAAAATAAAGCATGGGGCGAATTGGAAAAAGCCTTTGAAGACGAAGAAACCATTACGGGCCGTATTAATGGCAAAGTGCGTGGTGGTTTTACCGTTGCTGTGGGTGCTTTACGTGCTTTCTTACCAGGTTCGCTGGTTGATGTTCGTCCTATTAGAGACACTACCTTCTTAGAAGGGCGTGATCTTGAGTTTAAAGTCATTAAAATTGACCAAAAACGCAATAATGTTGTGTTATCTCGTCGTGCTGTGGTTGAAAAAGAATACAGTGCTGAACGTGAAGAGTTAATGAAAACTCTGAAAGACGGTGCGATTGTTGCGGGTATCGTTAAAAATTTAACCGATTATGGTGCGTTTATTGATTTAGGCGGTATCGACGGTTTATTACATATTACTGATATGGCGTGGCGCAGAGTTCGTCATCCTTCGGAATGTGTTGAAATTGGTCAAGAAGTTCAAGTTAAAGTTCTTAAGTTTGATAGAGAAAAAACCCGCGTTTCATTAGGTATGAAGCAAATGGGCGAAGATCCTTGGCAAAATATTGCGCGTCGTTACCCAGCGGGACAACGTGTGTTTGGTAAAGTCAATAACTTAACCGATTACGGTTGTTTTGTTGAAATCGAAGAAGGCGTTGAAGGATTAGTTCACGTTTCTGAGATGGATTGGACGAATAAAAATGTAAACCCTGCTAAAGTAGTTGCATTGGGTGACGAAGTTGAAGTCATGATTTTAGAGATTGATGAAGAGCGTCGTCGTATTTCATTAGGTATGAAACAATGTAAAGTCAATCCTTGGGAAGAGTTTGCAGCAACCCATAATAAAGGCGAAAAAATCAGCGGTAAAATTAAATCTATTACCGATTTTGGTATTTTCATTGGCTTGGAAGGTGGCATTGATGGCTTGGTTCACATGTCTGATATTTCTTGGAAAGAAAATGATGACGAAGCAATTCGTGATTACAAAAAAGGGGATGAAGTTGAAACCATTATCTTGGCTGTTGACCCAGAACGTGAACGTATTTCACTAGGGGTTAAACAGTTAGAGCAAGATCCTTTTCAAAATTATATTGCCGCCAATGAAAAAGGCAGCTTGATTAAAGGAATTGTCAAAGAAGTGGATGCGAAAGGGGCGGTTATTACCTTAGCAGATGATATTGATGGTTATTTACGAGCGTCTGAAATTCAACGTAATCGTGTTGAAGATGCGCGTACTTTATTGAAAGTTGGTGATGAAGTCGTTGCGAAGTTTGTAGGCGTTGATAAAAAGAGTAAATCTATTTCATTATCGATTAAAGCCAAAGACAATGATGCGGAGACAAGTGTCGTGAAAGATTATTCAAAACAATCATCAGGTACAGCTACATTAGGTGATATCTTTAAACAAATGGATAAATAGTTAGGTTATATTTTCATTGACCCTTTTTATAATTAGGTAAAAAGGGTTGATTTTATTTTTCACAGGGTAAAACGTGACAAAATCAGAATTAATTGAAGCATTGGCAAAAAAACAACCGAATTTAGCAACTAAAGATGTAGAATTAGTGGTTAAATGTATTCTTGAACAAATGAGTCAATCCTTATCTGAGGGTGATCGCATTGAAATTAGAGGCTTTGGAAGTTTTTCATTACATTATCGTCCGCCGCGTATGGGACGAAACCCTAAAACAGGAGGTGCAGTTTCTCTTGCACTTAAATATGTACCGCACTTTAAACCCGGTAAAGAACTACGAGAGCGAGTGAACGAATCACGGAATAATCATCCTGTTATTCGGTAAATCCCCTCTTGTTTGACGTTAATTATATTTTCTTTTAGGTGAGTTAGTTGTTATGAATGCGCTGTATTTTTTATCTTTTCAAGTGCATGGCGGCTCAGGGTCTGGAGGAATTGTCGCAATGCTTGATGGTGTTTTAAGCTTTATAGAAATGCTGGTCGATAACTCATTCGCAGATATTTTTATTATCATGATGCCAGGTATTACGGCAATGTCGAATATACATCCACTGGTGGTGCATTTCCCGATTGCTTTTTTAATTAGCTTTTTTGTCATTGACTTGATTGGAACGTTATTTAGACAACCGCATTGGCGCACGGTAGCGAGTGGGTTGCTTTATCTTGGGACAATAGGCGTTATTTGTGCGGTGATTGCAGGGTTTCTGGCTGCAGATGCGGTTGCACATGATGAAACGATTCATGCCATTATTGAAAAGCATGAAATGCTGGGAATAGCCTCATTATCTTTAGCCTTGATATTATCCATTTGGCGGTTATTAGCTAAGGGTATGGTCAGAGGGGTAGTCAATGTTCTCCACGTATTTTTATCGGCTACCTTATCAGTACTTATTATGTTAGGAGCTGATTTAGGGGGGTTAATGGTTTATAAACATGGGGTTTCCGTTGACGCGGTTAAAATTAACCAAACGCCTGCTTTTCAGGAACATTCACATCATGACCACACGCATTAATCGTTAAAAATACCAATTCACTTACTTTTATTACGATTTTTTGGGTATTATAAGACCTTTTCTGTCCATAAAAAGTGCTTATGTCTTCTTCAGAATCCCTACCTCTACTTCCTCCTCGTTTGCACGATTTAACCGCAAGTAAAATTGCACAATTTGATGCAAAAATTAAAACACTTGGACTTATATTCCCTGAAAACGCTTTGGTTGAAACCACACTCCCACGTGTTTTTTGTTGCAGTCAATTTGTGGCTGAAAGTTGCGTTCGTTCTCCTGCATTATTAATTGATTTAATAGAAACGCAAGCCTTATTTTCCAGTGACCACCGAAAAAATTACGCCAGTTATTTAGCGCAACAAACCATTGAGGATGAAAAAACCTTAATGCAACAATTACGTTTATTTCGTCGTCGTGAAATGGTACGAATTGCGTGGCGAGATTTAGCGTACTGGGCAACTCTTGATGAAACTTTACATGATTTAACCACTTTAGCTGAAACCTGTATCCAATTTTCCCTAAAATTTTTATACCAAAAAGCGTGTCAACGTTTTGGTACGCCTACGTTTAGCGATGGAAGTCCTATGAATATAGTGGTTTTAGGTATGGGAAAACTTGGCGCATGGGAACTTAATTATTCATCCGATATTGATTTAATTTTTGCCTATGCAGAAGATGGTGTCCTAAATGATCGTAAGCAAACTTATTACAGCGAATTTTTCAGCCGTGTTTGTCGTAATTTAGTGAAGGTCTTAGATGCGACCACCATTGATGGCTTTGTGTTTCGTACCGATATTCGCTTGCGTCCTTTTGGGGATAGTGGCGCGATTATCATGAGTTTTGATGGCATGGAACATTATTATTTAACACAGGCGCGTGAGTGGGAGCGTTATGCCATGATTAAGGCGCGTCCAGTCGCAGGTGATTTTGACAGTGGTCAACAATTAATGGCGATGCTAAAGCCTTTTGTATATCGGCGTTATTTAGACTATGGTGCATTTGAAGAATTACGATCTTTAAAGCTGCAAATTATCCAAGAATTACGCCGAAAAGACCGTATGGATAATATTAAACTTGGGTTTGGAGGTATTCGTGAAATTGAATTTATGGGGCAAGCCTTTCAATTAATTCGAGGTGGGCAAGAAAAGGGCTTACAGCAACGCGGTATTTTAAATATTCTAAAATTATTAGGTGAATTAGTCTTATTACCACGAAAAAATGCCGAACAATTAATTAGTTCGTATGAATTTTTACGCCGTGTAGAAAACCATATTCAACAATACCAAGACAAGCAAACCCACGATTTACCTAAAGATGAGACCGTTCGACAAATTTTAGCCTATTCCATGAATTTTCCAAATTGGGATGATTTTTTAGTTGCTTTAAATCAGGTTAGAAATCAAGTTCAACAAGAATTTGAAGCGGTTTTTTCTTTTTCAGAACAAGAAGAAAGTCCAAAAAGTAGCCAACTCCTTTGGTCTGGGAGTTTAAAAGAACAAGATTATTCTGATTTAGCGTTTGATAATGTCGAAAAAGTTTTAGCACTGTTACAAAACTTTAAAAATACCTCCGCAATTCGGCACTTAAGTTCAAAAGGGCGTATGACATTAGCGCAATTAATGCCAAAATTAATTGAAGCAGTGGTTGTGGTTGATAAAAGTGAAGTAACCTTAACACGGCTGTTAACCTTATATGAAGCGGTCGCAGGGAGAAATGTTTATTTATCGTTATTATCTGAAAACCCTGATGCACTCAACCAATTGGTTAAATTATCAGCGGCAAGTCAATGGGTGTGTAATTATTTAGCACGTTACCCCATTTTATTTGATGAGTTATTGGATACTCGTTCACTATATGAACCTTTAGAGAAACAGGCGTTGCAAAAACAATTGCATCAGCAACTTAAGGGCGTGGATTTAGCGGATGAAGAGCAGGTCATGATTGGGTTGCGTCAATTTAAACATCTCAATGTTTTACGTGTGGCTGCGGCTGATATTATGAAAGTAATTCCATTGCGTGTCGTGAGTGATTATTTAACCACGATTGCTGAAGTTATTGTTGATTATGTGGTGAATTATGCATGGTTTTTATTGACCCAAAAACATGGGTTTCCTATTGATACAGGCGAAAAAATAGCAGGATTTAGCGTTCTTGGTTTTGGAAAATTAGGCGGTATTGAACTGGGTTATGGCTCGGATTTAGACTTGGTGTTTTTGTATAATTGCGCACAAGGGCATGCAATGACTCAAGGGAAAAAACCCATTCCAAATGCACAGTTTTATGGGCGCTTAGGACAAAAAATTAGGCATGTTTTAGATACAAAAATGTTATCAGGTCAATTATATGAAGTTGATATGCGCTTAAGACCTAATGGTAACTCGGGCTTATTAGTCGCTAATATTAAGATGTATGCGCAATACCTTAAGGAAGAGGCATGGACGTGGGAGCATCAGGCATTAGTTCGAGGGCGTTTTATTGCAGGGGATCAGGACTTACAAACAGATTATGAAACCATTCGTGCCTATATTTTGGCATTACCAAGAGAAAGCGTCACACTTAAAAAAGAAGTGAGAGAAATGCGTGAAAAAATGCGTGAGGCGCTTGCGGATAAAAGTGGAAAATTTGATGTCAAACAAAGTAAAGGCGGGGTAGCTGATATAGAATTTATGGTGCAATTTGGGGTATTATCTCAAAGTGAACAGCATGTTGAATTAACAGAGTATACCGATAACCTACATTCAATTGAGGCATTAAAGCAATATGGTTTTTTTACAGAAACGCAGGCACAAACGCTCACAATAATTTATTGTAATTATCGAGATTATGGGCATCAACAAGTGTTACAAGGGAAAAAAGTGTTGGCTGATACGAAGCTTTTTTCTAAACAGCGTGCTTTTGTGGAGACCACATGGCAACAATTAATGAGTGATGCGGAGTAAGAGTCTTATTGTGAGAACAGGGAGTCGGCGATTTTTAGGGTTATTTTTATTATTGGGGGTATTTTTTGAAGCCTTATTTGCCAATGAACCTTCAATTCAGTTTACACAAGTTCAGTTACAAGCAAATAATCAATGGTATCGACTTAATGTGGAAACCAATTTTTATTTGAGCTCTATCGCTATTAACGCATTGCAAAGCAGCATTCCACTATCATGGTGTTTAGCGGTTCAGTTAGAACAGGTTAGAGTGGTTTGGAATAAAAACCTCATATCAGAGAAATACTGTTATAGAATTCAATATCATGCCTTATTAAAGACCTACAGCGTTACTCACAAGGAAATAAACTATTTTCATAGCATGGGCTCGGCGCTAAATGCCCTGTCCATTATTCGTAAAAATAATCTGATTCGTGCGGTTGAAATTAAATCGGATGAAAAATATAGGCTTCAGGTAAAATGGCAGTTTGATCGAGAGGCTTTACCGTTACCGCTTCGGCCACTTTCTTATCTTGATCCACAGTGGAATTTATCCAGCGATTGGTATTTATGGACAAGCGAACCTTAAAAATTCCTGTTAATCTTTTTATTATTATCCTGTTTGGGTTAATTATATCCTCGCTGCAACTAATGAGTTCGGCTTCTCAAGAAACCGCTTATCTGAGTGATATTTATTCTTTATTAATCCTGATTAATAGTTTAGGGTCGATTGCCTTGCTGGGTTTAATTGGCATTAATGTTTATTCTTTAGCGCGTGAACTCAAGAAAAAAGAAGCAGGCTCTCGCTTAACCACTCGAATGGTATCCTTATTTGTTTTATTGGCACTGGTGCCTGCCTGTATTGTGTTTTATTTTTCAATCCAATTTTTACATCAAGCCATTGATAGTCGATTTAATGTTGAAATCGGTGAGGCGATGGAAGATGCATTGGAATTAAGTCAAGCGTCATTAGACCAACAAATGCGTTGGTATCTCAAGCAAACTCAGCAATCAGCTGAAGATTTAAAAAATCAAAATGAAACCTTATTAGCCTTAACATTAGGCAGTTTTAGGGAATCATTATCCGCATTAGAAACCACACTTTTTACGAAGCAAGGGCGAATTATTGCCTTTAGTAGTATTAATACGCATGATATTTTACCCTCAATCCCCGATGAATATGTGTGGATACAGTTGCGGCAAGAAAATAATTATATTCGTCTCAATACGAATGATAATGATGGACTGAATATTCAAGTGCTAACGCTTATTAAAGGCGATAATCCTCGTTATTTACAGGTGATTTACCCGATTCCCGTGCGAATGTCAGATTTAGCTGATTCAATTGAGTTTGCATCGGTACGCTATCAAGAAATGAATTTTTTACAAGATTCATTAAAAAAGAGTTTTTTATTGGCATTATTATTGGTGTTATTACTGAGTTTATTGGCGGCTATTTGGATTGCTTTTGTGAGTATTCGGCATATTATTTCGCCGGTTAAAGAGTTGGTGAAAGGCACAAAGGCAGTGGCTGATGGGCATTATGAACAATTATTACCTGTAATGGCACAAGATGATTTGGGTTTTTTAGTCGAATCCTTTAATCAAATGACACAACGAATTGCACATTCAAGAAATATTGCTCGTAATGCCAGTTTAGAAGTGGAACAACAACGGGCGTATTTAGAATCCATTTTAGAAAATGTCAATGCAGGAGTGATGAGTTTTGATAGTGATTTTAAAATTCGTACCAGTAATCAAGCGGCTTTTAGAATTTTGCATTGCGATCAAACTTGTTTTTCTAGATACATGGCCGCTAATACCGCAAAACAGCCAACTGAGTTAACGATTTTTTTAAATACGGTGTTGACACTGATTAAAGAAAATAAAACCACATGGCAACAACGCATTACTTTTTTGGGGGGAAGTCGTCCGCAAGAATTACTGTGTCGTGGTAAGCCTTTATTTTCACAAAAAGGCGGGTTGGTTGGAGCAGTCGTTGTTTTTGATGATTTAACTGATTTAATTCAAGCGCAAAAAAATGCCGCGTGGGGGGAGGTTGCTCGTAGGCTAGCGCATGAAATTAAAAACCCTTTAACTCCAATTCAATTGGCGGCGGAACGATTACAACATAAATTATCCAAAGAATTATCCCCCCCATCTGCCACTATGTTGAAGAATTCAACCCATACCATTGTTCAGCAAGTTGAAGCGATGAAGCGGATGGTGAATGATTTTTCAGAGTATGCTCGTCCTTCGAAAAAACAAACCGAAGCCTTAGATTTATATCATTTGGTTCAAGAATTATTGGTACTTTATCAAACACAGGAAAACATCCACGTGACATTGGTGAATAACGCTAAAAATACATGGATACAAGCAGACCCTGTGACGATTCGTCAAGTGTTGCATAATTTGTTAAAAAATGCGCAAGAGGCTATGAAAGGCGAGGGATTAATTGAAATAAGTTTGAACGCTATTGAGCGCCATAATGCCCATTATGTTGAATTAGGGGTTTATGATCATGGCTGTGGTATTAATAGTGATAAACTTGAGACTGTTTTTGAGCCTTATGTGACTTCAAAAGTAAAAGGGACGGGTTTAGGGTTGGCAATTGTTAAAAAAATTATTGAAGAACATGGTGGAATAATTTGGGTGGATTGTCAGTATAAACAAGGCGCGGGGTTTATTTTTCAACTGCCCTGTCTGAGCTAATTTTAGCGTTATAATTTTTAAAAGTGAATACTATGAGCAAACAAATTCCGCATATTTTGGTGGTTGATGATGAGCCTGACATTAGGCAGTTGGTTTCTGAAATTTTAGAAGATGAAGGCTATGATGTTTCGATGGCTGAAAATGCTCAAAAGGCTTGTGAATTAAAACAACAAAATGATCCACAGTTAATTTTATTAGATATTTGGATGCCCGATACCGATGGAATCACTTTGTTAAAACAATGGGGACAAGAAGACACGCCTTTATGCCCTGTGGTAGTGATGTCAGGGCATGGTTCAATTGAAACGGCGGTGGAAGCGACTCGATTAGGGGCGTATGATTTTTTAGAAAAACCACTGTCATTGGCAAAATTGTTATTAACGGTTGATCGTGCTTTAGAAGCCAGTTATTTGCAACAAGAAAATGCAGGGCTTAAACAGCAATTATTATTTGAGGTGGAACCTGTGGGTAAAAGTGCCACCGTTGAACGCCTGAAAGAACAATTAAAACGCCTCGCTCAACATGAAGTGCGGGTTTTATTTGTGGGTGAGGCTGGGGTTGGTAAAAAGCTTTATGCACGCTATCTTCATCATCATAGCGCACGGCGTGATGGGGCTTTTATTGAGGTATCTGTTGGTAACATAGCCCCTGAAAATTCGGCGGTGGAATTTTTTGGTAAGGAAGAAAATGGGGTTATTCATCAAGGTTTATTAGAACAAGCGCATGGAGGCACTTTATTTTTAGATAAAATTTCAGAAATGGATCAGGCGACGCAATCACGGCTTTTTAATGCACTGGAATCCAATTCTTTTTTAAGAGTCGGTGGTAACCATGCTATTCATGTGGACATTAATATTATTGCCTCAACACGAGTTGCATTGGAAGATGAAGTCAGTGCAGGGCGTTTTCAGCAGGACTTGTATTATTTATTGAATGTAGTGACCTTAGATATTAAGCCATTACGTGAACACAGCGAAGATGTGCCGAGTTTATTGACTTTTTATGTGGATTATTTCATTAAAATGGAGAAATTACCCTTTCGAAAATTTTCAATGGCGGCTCAAAATTTTTTACGCAATTATAGTTGGCATGGTAATACTCGTGAGTTGAAAAATTTGGTACAGCGTTTAATGATTTTAGGGGTAGGGAGTGAAATTGAACTGGAAGAAGTTAAAAATGCACTCGGATCAATTGCTGAAACGCCTTCATTAGATTCAATTCCTGAATTTTTTAATTTACCGTTAAAGGAAGCACGGGAGCATTTTGAAAAATCGTATTTAGAATACCATTTTGAACAAAATTCAGGCAGTGTGGCAAAATTGGCGGCGGCGATTGAAATGGAACGTACCCACCTTTATAGAAAGCTACACGCTTTAAATATTAAACGTTAAGATGGCCTTTTTATTATTTTCCCTAAGAGGCGTACCTGAAGAGGAAGCTTTTGAAATTCGAGACCTTTTAACTCATCATGAAATTGATTTTTATGAAACAAATGCGGGCAATTGGGGGGTGTCGATGCCTGCTTTGTGGTTGAAGGATGAGTTTCAAGTTAAGCAAGCGCAACAATTATTGCAAGAGTATCACCAGTATCGCTATCGTTCCCAGCGAGAGGCGTATTTAGAAAAAAAAATTAAAGGCGAACATAAAACGCTGTGGCAATCGTTTTGGCAATCACCGTCAGTATTCGGTGGCTATTTATTGGTAATAGGATTAATTCTCTATGTTTCAATTAAATTATTATTTGAGTTTGGATTATAAGTCCCTATTGTTGAATTGGGTCATCTATTTTCTTGAAAACCCGCGCGATGGGGTTTATTTATTACTGGCGATTATTCTATTTCTATGGTTATTGGTCCGAATTATTCGATTTTTTCGCCAGCGCCGTGATCCTTTGCCTGAAAAATTATCCAATTGCATTTGGCATACGAAAGTCCGAAAAATAGACCGTGTTTATGATGGTGATACTTTTTTTGCGCATGTTAAAGGTCATCGGCCTATTGATAAACAGCCTGTCGGAATTCGTATTCGAGGCATTGATACGCCTGAAATGCGCGATAAAAACCCTCGAATTAAAAAAAAGGCCTTAAAAGCCAAAGAATTGGCTATAGAAGAAATCACAAATGCGCGGCAAGTACATTTATACAATGTGAATACTAAAGATAAATATGGTCGATTATTAGCAACTGTTTTTTGTGATCGGCGTGATTTGGCAAAAATTTTAATTGAAAAAAAACTAGCAAAATCATACGACGGAGGCAAAAAATCGAAATGGTAGTTTAGATAATTTTATTGTCCCAATCCAGAATGTAATCTTCTAAATCATCCTCATTAACTTCCGATTCTTTAATGGCATAACTGCGAATGCTGATGCCAGCCTCATAAATACTCTCAGGGTTGCCTGTAATAAGCGGATGCCATGAAGGCAATGGCTTTCCATCGGCTAATAGGCGGTAAGCACAGGTTTTGGGCAACCATTGATAATCTTTAAAATCAGGTGTTTGTTTTAAATCAATACATTCGGGCACTAAGGTGCAGCGGTTTTCATATTGGCTGCAACGTCCTGTTTTAAGCTCAATCAAATCGCAGACAACCTGTGTAAAATAAACCGCTTCTGTGTCTTCATCTTCAAGCTTAACTAAGCAACATTTTCCGCAACTATCACACAACGATTCCCACTCGGCGGTGGTCATTTGTGCGAGAGTCTTGGTTTCCCAAAAGGCCATTTTATTTTGCGCTTAATTTTTTTAGAAGAGTCGCACCAACGGCGTTTGAAAAATCCTTAATGTTGTCATAGTTTTTTTCTTGGGCAAAATTCACCAGTGCCATGACCATTTTTTTAGTTTTGATAATGTCTTCATGACTTCGTCCACAGCCTTGGCAATGGGTTCCATCATGGGTGCATTGGTCAATACAAGGGTTAAATTTCATTAATTTTTTCCTTTCTTTTTAAGGTGACAAAGCTATAAGTAAAATCCACGAGGGGGTCGTTATTTATATTATTTCGTGCTAACTCTTGCCATTCATCCACGTTAATTTCTGGAAAATAAGTATCGCCTGAAAATGCTTTATGAATTTCGGTAAGGTACAGTGTTGTTGCGTGAGGTAGCATGGACTGGTAAAAGCCTGCCCCACCGATAATAAAAACTTCGGTATGATTAGCGTTGGCTAGATTTTCCAGCGCACCTTCTATATGGTTAAAGACTTCACAACCTTTAGATTGATAGTGTGGGTTATGGCTGATGATAATATTTTTACGTTCGGGTAAGACTCGTCCGATGGACTCATGAGTTTTTCGTCCCATTAAGATGGGGTTGCCAAGGGTGGTTTGTTTGAATTTTTTTAAATCTGCCGATAAATGCCACGGCATTTTATTATTTTTACCAATGATGCGATTGTTTGCCATCGCAACAATTAGGGAAATTTTCATAGCATTAATGGATGGGGGGAAGGCTGATATTAACCACTTGAGGTCGGCCTTTAATCATGAGCGATAAACGTAATATTTGAGTTGATTCGGCTTCTTCTAGTCCTGGAAAGAATAAATAGCCATGCGCTAATGCACCTGCGATAATTGGTTGGTTGTTAAATGATTTTTTACTAATATCATAGGCAATACTTTGCCCTGCTTTACTGTGTTGTGAAGCCGTGCCATAAATTATTCCTGATGCGCCGCCTAAAACCGCGCCTTTCATAGCGGCTTCCCCAAGGTTGTCACCGGTTAATACCCCGATAGCAAGCCCTGCAATTGCGCCAGCGGCCCCCATTAATACCGTTGAGGTGCCTGTGCCTAGTGCCGTTTCAACAATTTGTATTTGATCGGTGATTCTATTATTGGCTTGAGTGGCGGTTAATAAAGGCCATGCTTGCCCTTTTTTATCTAATAAAAAAGTTTGTTTACCCAGCAGTTGTACACTATCATTACTTTGATTTTCAATGACCACTTTCACGGGTAATAAACCTGCGCCGCGAATATCAAAGCCAAATGCTTTTTGAGCAATATCTTCATCGACATAGGAACGTGCGATTAATAGAACTCCATCCACATTGACATGATCGCTTTCAAGTGCAGGCAATGGCACGGGGGATACTTTATTGCTGTAGTGGCTACACGAGGCTAAAACAAAAGGGATTAAGAAGATAAAAGATAATTTTTTTAACATAGTGTTTTACCAACTTTGAAAGAATTTATCGGCCAAATAATTTAATTAAGTGTGATAGTTTATGTGCTTTATCATCCGTTAATTGAGACCACTGAAAGCGCCAATTCCAATTGCCTTGTGTTGTGCCAGGGGTGTTCATTCGCCCTTTAGAATCAAGCTCTAAGATATCCTGTAGTGGAATAACTGCAAGATTAGAAACAGAGGCTAAAGCGGTTTGAATTAATGCCCACGGCATGGCTTCTTTTGATGCTCCTAGGAGTTCGTAAATATGTTTTTTTTCATTATTACTCAAAGGGTTATACCACCCTAGCGTGGTGTCATTATCATGCGTTCCTGTGTAAACGACACTATTAGCTTCGTAGTTATGGGGTAAATAAGGGTTCTCAGCGGTATCACTAAAGGCGAAATGTAAAATTTTCATACCAGGCAAATTAAAGTCCATTCGAAGCTGGTCAACTTCTTCCGTGATTTCACCTAAATCTTCGGCAACTAATGGAATTTCACCAAAATGTTTTTGGATGGCAGTTAACAATGGTTTTCCTGGTGCTTTGACCCATTCACCATTAATGGCAGTTCTTTCTGTTGATGGAATTTCCCACGCGGCCTCTAAGCCTCGAAAATGATCAATACGGACAATATCAAATAATTCGAGCTGCGTTTCTAAACGTTGTATCCACCATTTAAACCCCGTTTTTTGTAAATATTTCCACTGATAATGTGGATTGCCCCATCGTTGACCTGTTTGAGAAAAATAATCAGGCGGAACCCCTGCAACGACGGACATTTCTCCTGATTTTTCTAATTTAAAAACTTTACGGTTAACCCACACATCAACGCTGTCATAAGAGACAAAGATAGGAATATCGCCTAGTAATAATACATTATGTGCTTCGGCGACTTTTTTTAAGGCATGCCATTGTCGAAAAAATATATATTGTTCAAATTTAACCACTTCTATAAAGTGTTTTAAACGCTCTCGTGCTTCTCGTAAGGCTTTTACACGTCGCTGCTTGATAGCTTCTGGCCATTCTGTCCAGCAACGAAAATTAAATTCGGCTCTAAAGGCCATGAATAAAGCAAAGTCGTCTAACCAATCCGATTTTTCAACACAAAACTCTTCAAAACGGTCCTTATCTTCTTGGCTGGCTTTTGATTGAAAGGCGTAAAAGGCTTTGGTTAGTAAGCATTTTTTAGTGAAATTATTCTCAGCTTCGCAGTGGTCGCAATGATCTGATGCTTCTAGCCAGCCTTTTTCTTTTAATGCTTCTAAGCTGATTAGACCAGGGTTTCCTGCGTGAGCGGATAAACATTGATACGGTGAGCCATCGTTATGAGGGACACCTAAGGGGAGTGTTTGCCAGACGGTGACGCCTGCATTTTGTAGGAAATTGATGAAATGATGGGCTTCTTTGCCCATGTCGCCTTTTGCGTAATTTCCAGGTAAAGAAGTGATATGCAACAGCATACCTGCACGGCGTTGTTCTAAAAGTGCGGCCATATTTGGCAATCCTTATCGAGCGGGGTGGGGGGATTCCCCACGCTAAAAAACGTGGGAAATAGTAGACCTAGTTTTCAGTACCAGGACGCATAGCGCCACCCATTGCAGGAGCGCCTGAACCCTCGGTAAAGGAATGGTCTAAATAAGTCGGTGCTTGTTCACCTAGTAAAGAGTATAGATTAGTTAAATTTAAACGAAATTGTTTTTCAAAATCGCTGACAGCTCCACTAGGGTTATAATCACCAAACCACCAAAACCAGTCCGAACCTTCGCAAACAGCTAATTGAATATCGGCTTTATGACGCAATTCTTCTTTTAATTTCCCCGTTGCCATTACTTTATCAAAGCATTTTTTTGCATCGCCGAGCATGTCCCAGCCACGGTTTTTATCACCATCGCCAATCCATGTTGAAAAAGTGCCATAGACCCAGCTACCTGCGACTAAATTTTCTAATGGTTTAACTTCAACGCCTTCGTCAAGGCAGTTTGAAAAGGTGGTTAATTCGATATTTGGGTGATCGGATAAACGCTCATATAAAGTGCTTAAAAAATGATAGCCATTATTAGGAAAATGTTCCCACGCATTTTCACCGTCCATAATGATAGAGACGACTTCATTATTACCATCACCTGCAATATTTTCTAAGTGTCCGATTAAGTTAGTAACGGCATCATCGCCATGCCATTTTGAATATTCAAAGCCGATTAAGTCCGACAAACCATCGTCTCTAAAAAAACAGGCGATGTTAGTTTCATTTGCTTTAAAGGGGTGATGAACACTGATGCCATGCGTGTTAGTGCTGTTTAAACTATTATGTAAAACACTGCCGCCTGTGGCTGCCCAGTCAAAACCAAATTCAGAAATAACCTTTAAAGCATCGGTACTGACAGCGCCTTCGGAAGGCCAGCAACCTCTTGGGGTAAATCCAAAAAAATGAGTGAAGGTTTCAACGCCTTTTTTAAGATGCCACAAGGTACGTTCTTTACCGCCAGGGTAATTTGTTAATTGTGGTAACGGCGCATCAGGCATTGCTTCATGGGTACTGTTAATATCCAGCATTAAAGGAACAATCGGATGTGCATAAGGGGTGACTGATAATTCAATCTGCCCATTTTGCGCTAAGACTTTGTAGCGGTTTAAAATTTGGCTTAATAAATCACTGATGATAGTTAAAAGTTCGGTTCGATCTTTTTCGCTATAGTTAGATCCTTTTTTAATTAAAGCTTGGATTGATTTATTGCTTAAAAGAACGGTTTCACCCATCCACGCTAAATGATACCAAACCACAATATCAACAACAAACTGTGGGCTAACGTAGTTCATCGCGCAATCAGTGGCGCTTAATTCATCGGCAATTTTTATTAATCGTGCAAAATTTTCATAGCGATCAACTTGACGTTCTTGATTAGCCTTTTTACAACTTTTAATTAACTCTAAACGTGCATTCGCATCTTGTGAAATTTCAGCGGTTGCCAGCGCTCTTAAAAGTGGATCTTTTAGTGCGGTTTTGTTGCGTAAAAAACCACGGAGTTGTTGTGCGTAATCATCAATTTGTTCTAATAGAATAGGGGCAAAATTAACAACGGCTTTCGCTTTTGGTGTTGCTTCTAAATGCGCCGCCATATCGACATAGTCTTTGATGACATGCAGATAAGTCCACGGTAATTTATATTCATTGGTCTGTAAATCTCGGTACTCTGGCTGGTGCATATGCCAGCATAAAACTAATTTCAGTTTTTTATTTTCTCGCACGGTATCTCCCTTGTCCTAACATAGTGGCGGTGACTAAAACGACACCGTCTTTACTGACTTCAAAGCGTTCTTCATCGTCGGCTCTGTTTTCACCGATAATCGTTCCTTCAGGAATATTACAGCCTTTTTCAATAATGGCTTTGGTAATACGACAATGACGACCAATTTCAACAGAGGGTAAAATAACCGAATCTTGCACGTGGGTGTAAGAATTGACTCGAACATTTGAAAATAAAAGTGAGTGGGTAATTTTTGAACCTGAAATAACACAGCCGCCTGAAACCATAGAATCCACCGCTTCACCTCGGCGATCATCATCATTAAAGACAAATTTTGCAGGCGGTGTTTGTGCTTGATAGGTCCAAATAGGCCATGCATGGTCGTAAAGGTTTAATTCAGGGTCAACCCCAATGAGTTCCATATTAGATGCCCAATAAGCATCAATCGTACCCACATCGCGCCAATAACTTTGTTCGCCGCTTTGTAAATCTAAAAAGGGGTAGGCGTTGACAATATGACTCTCAATAATAGAGGGAATAATATCCTTACCAAAGTCGCGTGTAGAATAGGCATTGTTGGCATCTTTTTCTAATTCATCAAATAAAAATTGACTGTTAAAAACATAAATTCCCATGGAGGCTAAGGCGGTATCAGTGCGCCCTGGCATAACGGGTGGGTTTTTAGGTTTTTCAACAAAGGCGTTAACTCGACGGTCTTCATCAATAGCAATGACACCAAAGGCGGTTGCTTCTTCTAAAGAAACTTCGATACAGCCAACGGTCAAGTCGGCTCCTTTTTCAACATGATCGGCGATCATTTGCCCATAGTCCATTTTATAGATATGGTCCCCTGCTAACACTAAAATATATTCAGGGTGAATGTTGCGTAAAATATCAATATTTTGATAAATCGCATCAGCCGTACCAAGATACCAAGAGGTTTCATTGATACGTTGTTGTGCGGGTAACAAATCGACAAATTCACCAAACTCACCGCGTAAAAAACTCCAGCCTTGTTGAATGTGGCGGATTAAAGAGTCCGATTTATATTGCGTTAATATACCAATTTTACGGATGCCAGAATTGACGCAGTTGGATAATGGAAAATCAATAATTCGAAATTTACCACCAAAAGGCACAGCAGGTTTTGCGCGCCAATCGGTCATTTGCTTAAGTCGTGAGCCTCGACCGCCTGCCAAGATAAGTGCAATGGTGTTGCGTGTTAGATGGCTAACGAAACGTTCATGAGACTGATTATGTAAATCGGACATTTTTATCCCCTTTTGTTAAATTGACTGTTACAGTTATTGTTTTATTGGTAACATGACTGATCTACTCATTCTACTACACTGAGGCATGACAAAGTGAACAAGCAACAAAAAAAAATATCACTTGATTCCGATTTCATAAAAATCAGTGAGGCAACTCATCACGATCCATTTTCCGTTTTAGGACGACATACTAAACGTAAAAAAACACAGGTTACGCTCTATTTACCCTACGCGGAATCAGCATCAATCTTAGGTTATGGTGAATTACAGCGGATTCCTGAAAGCGATTTTTTTGAAGGGGTGTTAAGTTCTGAAAAATCGTTAAAACATTATGAAGTCCGAGGAATTGATAAAAATGGGCATCCGTTTAAACAATATGATCCGTATGATTTTTCGTCTCAGTTTCCAGAATTTGATCAGCATTTATTTTCAGAAGGAAAGCATTGGCATATTTATAAAAAGTTAGGGGCTCATCCTTTAACGGTCGATGGTATTTCTGGGATTCATTTTGCAGTCTGGGCACCTAATGCACAACGTGTCAGTGTGATCGGGGATTTTAATTCGTGGGATGGTCGTTGTAACCCGATGCGTAGTCTTGGAGGCTGTGGCATTTGGGAAATTTTTATGCCCAGCCTTGATGACGTTTGTCTGTATAGATTTGAAATTTTGAATCGAGAAACAGGGGAAATTTTAGCTAAAGTTGATCCTTATGGTCAAGAATTTGAATTTAGACCTCAAACGGCTTCAATTGTAAGACAGCAAAAAGCCTATAAATGGAATGATAAGGTATGGATTAAAAAACGCACGGAAAGTGATTGGTTGCATGCACCGATGTCGGTTTATGAGGTTCATTTGGGGTCTTGGCGACGCGATGTTCGTGGTAACTTTTTAAATTACCGTGAATTAGCAACGCAGTTAGTGGAATATGTAAAAGAGTTAGGCTTTACGCATATTGAATTATTGCCCATCACAGAACATCCGCTGGATGCTTCTTGGGGTTATCAGACAACGGGGTATTTTGCACCGACAAGTCGTCATGGAAGTCCTGAGGATTTTAAATATTTTATTGATTATTGCCATAAACATAACATTGGCGTAATTTTGGATTGGGTGCCTGCTCATTTTCCAAAAGATAGTTTTGCACTGGCACGTTTTGATGGCAGTCCTTTGTACGAACATGAGGATCCGCGTAAAGGGGAGCATCGTGACTGGGGAACCTTGATTTACAACTACAGTCGTAATGAAGTCAAAAACTTTCTACTGGCGAGCGCGGTTTTTTGGATAGAAGAGTTTCACCTTGATGGTTTGCGTGTTGATGCGGTGGCATCTATGTTGTATTTGGATTATTCACGCGAAGCCGATGATTGGGTGCCAAATATGTATGGCGGCAATGAAAATTTAGAAGCGATTGATTTTTTACGTGATCTAAATTCAGTGACGCATGATTTACACCCTGGAACGGTTATTATGGCGGAGGAATCCACCTCATGGCCGCAAGTAACACGCCCTACATGGACTGGGGGCTTAGGCTTCTCGATGAAATGGAACATGGGTTGGATGCACGATATTTTGTCGTATATGAGTCTTGATTCGGTTCATCGGAGTCATCATCATGATAAATTAACGTTCGGCATGTTGTATGCTTTTAGCGAAAATTTTGTATTACCGTTTTCACATGATGAAGTGGTGCATGGAAAAGGTTCCTTGTTGTCTAAAATGCCAGGGGATGAATGGCAAAAGTTTTCAAATTTACGCTTGTTATATAGTTTTATGTTTACCTATCCTGGAAAAAAATTATTATTTCAAGGTTGTGAGTTTGGGCAAGGTGCGGAGTGGAATTTTAATCAGGCATTAGATTGGTTTCAAACCGATTACCCACAACACAAAGGGATTCAGACGTTAATTAAAGATTTAAATAAACTTTACGTCAAACACCCTTCGTTATTCCATTATGATTTTGATCATGAAGGCTTTGAATGGGTTGATTGTCATGATGTTCAGCAATCGGTGATTAGTTATCGACGAAAAGCAGCGGGTGAAGAGTTAATTGTTATTTTGAACTTTACGCCTATTCCTAGAGAAAATTATCGCATTGGCGTTCCAATAGCGGGTACTTATGTGGAAGTTTTTAATTCAGACTCTACTTATTATGGTGGAAGTGACGTTGGAAATAGTCAAGTCATGACTGATGCCGAAGCATGGATGAATCATCCGCATTCGATCGAATTAACGTTGCCTCCATTAGCGGCGATTGTTTTAAAAATCTAATCAACAGCCACTGAAAATAGAGACCTTTGTTATTTGAGGGCTCTATTTTGTTTTATTGCCTCCCCTTTGCAACGTTGAAATTTATGAAAAAAATACTCTTTGTTAGTAGTGAAGCTCATCCTTTAATTAAAACGGGTGGTCTTGCAGATGTCTCTGGCAGTTTACCGAAAGCGTTACATGAGCTGTCTCAAAGCATTCATTTGTTGTTACCAAAATATCAAGACTTAAAGATCACCGAACCTTTGCGACACCGATGTATGATTCGGATTGATAATCGTGAAATTCATATTTTAGAAACACGACTTCCTGATGTTCATGTTCCTGTTTGGTTGGTTGATTATCCCCCTTTTTTTGATTTACCAGGGAATCCTTACAGCGATGCACAAGGGCATCCTTGGGAAGATAATTTAGAGCGTTTTACTTTATTTTGTAAAGTGGCGACTGAAATTGCGATGGATCGCGCGCATTTGGAATGGAAAGCGGATGTTGTGCATTGTAATGATTGGCAATCAGGTTTAGTGCCTGCGTTGTTAAATCTTGAAAAAAATCGCCCCGCCAGTGTTTTTACGATTCATAATTTAGCTTATCAAGGATTGTACCCTGCAGAAAAATTTCCGACATTAAATTTACCTAAACAACTCTGGAAGCCTGAATGCTTGGAGTTTTTTGGGATGTTGTCAATGATTAAAGGGGGTTTAGTTCATGCGGATCATATCACCACGGTTAGCCCAAGTTATGCCTTAGAAATACAAACCTCAGAGTTTGGTTATGGCTTGGAAGGTTTATTGCATCATAAACAAGAAAGCTTGAGTGGCATTATTAATGGTATTGATACTAAGGTTTGGGATCCTAAAACAGATGAGCATTTGGTTCAAAACTATAATTTCAATACGATAAAAGAAAAAAATGCCAATAAAATAGCCTTACAAGAGCAATTGTCATTACCCATTAATAAAGATATTCCTGTTTTTGGCTTGATAAGCCGTTTAGTCGAGCAAAAAGGGATTGATTTGGTGCTGGAATGTTTACCTGAAATGTTAACATTATCGGTTCAATTTATTTTATTGGGCAGTGGAAGCCCTGATTTTGAACAAAGATTACATAATTTAGCCCTTTTACATCCAAATAAACTATCAGTCACTATTGGGTATAACGAATCGCTGGCACACTTGATTGAAGCAGGGGTGGATATTTTTCTTATGCCGTCACGATTTGAACCTTGTGGACTAAATCAACTCTATAGTCAGCGTTATGGCACAATTCCTATTGTTCGTAAAACGGGTGGCTTGATTGATACTATAGAAGATGCATTGCCTGAAACATTGGCGAATAATACCGCCACAGGCGTGGCATTTCATGATGCAAGTGCGGGTTCGTTAATGGAAGCTATTAAACGGGCAATGATCTTGTTTTATAACAAGGCAACGTGGAAAAAATTGCAAGCTAACTGTATGAGTAAAGACTTTTCATGGGAAAAAAGTGCGAAGGAATATCTATCGTTATATGCAAAATTATTAGATTAAAATGGCTAACTATGAGTGGAAATTAATATGAAAATAGGTACACCCTTAACAAATACTGCGACCAAAGTCTTACTTTTAGGAAGTGGGGAATTAGGTAAAGAAATTACTATTTCGTTACAGCGCTATGGGGTTGAGGTGATTGCGGTTGATCGGTATGCCAACGCACCCGCTCATGCGGTAGCGCATAGAAGCTATACTATAGATATGACGAACGGGAAAGCCCTTAAAAAACTCGTTAAAAAAGAACGGCCTAATTTTATTATTCCTGAAATTGAAGCGATTGCCACAGATGCTTTGGCTGATATTGAAGCACAAGAGGGGTGTACCGTTGTTCCAAATGCACGTGCGATACAACTGACAATGAATCGTGAAGGGATTCGAACATTAGCCGCTGAAAAACTGGGATTAGCAACCTCAAAATACGCTTTTGCGACTGGCTTCAAAGAATTGAAAACTGCTATAGATGAGACGGTTGGCTACCCTTGCTTTATCAAACCAACCATGTCATCATCGGGTAAAGGTCAGTCGCTTGTTAAGGATGAAAAAACGCTTAAAAAAGCATGGAAACTGGCTAATTCAAAAGGACGCGCAGCAACAGGGAAAGTTATCGCCGAATCCAAAATAGATTTTGATTTTGAAATTACCTTATTGACCGTTCGAGCCTTAGATGCTGACGGTGATATTGAAACACATTTTTGTGAGCCCATTGGTCACCGACAAGAACAAGGTGATTACCGTGAAAGTTGGCAACCACAATTAATGCGCCCTAAAGCGATTAAAACAGCCCAAGCAATGGCTAAAAAAATTACCGATAATATTGGTGGGTTAGGACTTTTTGGGGTTGAATTTTTCATTAAAAAAGACAAAGTATGGTTTAGTGAAATTAGTCCTAGACCACACGATACAGGGTTAGTGACTTTACTAACTCAACGCCAAAGTGAATTTGATTTACATGTGCGTGCAATTTTAGGTTTTCCCGTGTCAACGACGCTTGATAAATCGGGTGCTAGTGCGGTAATTTTGAGTGAAATAGACGCAGATTCTGTTGCTTATAAAGGGATGGAGAATGCCTTAATGCTCCCTGCAACTGAAGTTCGATTGTTTGGTAAGCCGAAAGCGCTTATTAATAGACGCATGGGAGTGGCTTTAAGTGTTGCAAAAACGACAAATAAAGCCAGACAACGTGCCTCTAAAGCCGCGAGCCTAGTCCAAATTATGAAAAGAAAAAAGAGAAAGACATGATAAAAATCATACCGACTTTTATGCTATTTTTTGTATTTATGAACACGGCAATAGCTGATGTTTATAAGTATAAAGGCAGTGATGGTAAAATTTATTACACAGACTCGCCGCCTAACAAAAAATACAAGCGTATTATCCGAACCAAAGTCATTGTAAGACTGCGTAAAGAAAATGAACAGTCTGGACGTTTAAGTAGCTTCTCAAAGGGTGGGTTTTCAAAAAAGGGTTTTCTTGAAGCGGAGAATTTAAATCGCTATGTGAGTTTAGGGGGGCGTGGTAATGTAACCTACCGAAACCGATATCGAAAAATGTCGAATTCCGCTAAAGCCAATAAACGTAAATACAGTGCTTATGTGGCGCAATCTGCCCGAAAGTATAATGTGGATGAGCGTTTAGTTCATGCGGTTATTTTAGCCGAATCAGCCTATAACCCAAATGCGCGCTCACCTGTCGG
>JAGLEW010000139.1 GCA_023144875.1 Methylococcales bacterium | reverse complement strand
GTTAATGGTCGTAATCTATACGGTGCAGGGGCATAAACCTTGACTGCATCCAAGTATATGATGGTACCGGAAATTGCCCTAATTACTTGGCTCACACTAAGTTGGATTTTTTGATCCTCTTAGGGTGAGCTATACCAAGAGTCTCCCAAAACTTGCCCTATAACAGCTTTGGGAATAATAGACTTCTTTCCTAAATAACTGACAAAATGTTCTAAAAAATTTAACAAACTAACCGTAAAGAGTTAGACGATTATTTAGGAAAGACATCTAGTTGCTAAAAAAACATTTTTTTGTGTGATGATAAAGCGCATTCCATCTTTTTAACGCAAATTTGGTACTTATAATGGATAAGTAATCCACAAAACAATAACATGCCGCCACACCACTTGGCGGGTTGGCTTGTGTGAATCCAAATATTGGGTCAATTTCAGCCCAAACCCATGCACCTGACAATGTTCCTACCATTTCAAGCCACGTGCTGACAAAAAAAGCACACAGATAAATCATCGGCTTGCGTCCTTTGATCAAATAGATCAAGAAAATAGCAAATAAAATCGCACCTGTTATATCTTCACGCGCCGCTAAAGTAGCGCCCCATAAAGCCCAAATTCCGCCTGAAAAAATCGCAAAAATGGCTATATTTCGTGCATAACGCCGAAATAACCCTGAGCGCGCCAACGCTATTATTGTTAAATAGACCACGCCATGACCAGGGGGAACATAGGGGGGTAAGTTGCCAAAACGATAGCTATAACAGCCCATGTAAAGCGCGGCAAAATGTTCGGCAAGTGTCGCAAAAAATAAGGTGAGCATGACTTGCATTTTAACAGCTTTGGTTTCTCCCCACAGCATGGAAAATAAGGCAATCCATGTCATTATGGCTAAGTTATTTTGATGACTCAACGCGCCTTTTAGACCATCGTAACTAACCGTCAGGCTAATGAATGTGAGTGAAAATAAGATAATGGCATAATCTCTGGATTGATGAGCGGCCTGAGGGTTTAAAGCGGGTAATGATAATCGCATAAAGCGCCATTGATGAGTGAAAAATGCGAAAAATATTAGATTCATCTTGAAGTGCTTCCAATAGAGAATCAATCATAGAAGGAAATTTATATCATGAGCACACTCGCCATAGAGCTTAGAACTGACATTGCCCCTAGTCAGGTCTCATACGCCGAAGTCATTGTTATGGATCGGAATGATTCCACTCAAAATCAAATAATTATAAATGCTAATTTATCAGGGAATGATTATACCAGTGGTGTATCTATCGCCATGTTTAAAGGGTTAAAAGACAACTATGAGTATTACGTTGTTTTTAAATTAATTTCGAACACGGGGCATATTCTTGGGGGAATACAAGCGGCTATTTCTAGAACAGCTGAACCTGACTGCCCGCCATGGTGGCAATTTTGGAATTCATGTCAAGGTGGTATTGCCGAAAATATTTTTGTGATAAGCACTTAAATTTCAAGCCAACTTATTTTAAAAATATGCCTAACTATTTTAAATACACTGGGGTAATCATAGCTCTATTGCTGACAACGGTTGCCCAAGCAAATCCAAATACGGCGGAATTATTACAATTAGTAAACAAAGAAAGACGCGAGGCAGGACTCTCCGAATTAACTTTATCATCACCTTTAAACCAAGCCGCACAACATCATGCCGATGATATGTCGAGCAACAATTATTTTAGCCATACAGGATTAGATAGCTCACAAATGTCCGACCGAGCCAGTGCTAAAGGCTATCGTTATCGGCGTATTGGTGAAAATATTGCCGCAGGACAATCAACCGCAACAGAAACCATGCAAGGCTGGATAAAAAGTGCAGGACATCGCAAAAATATCTTAAATCCACATTATAAAGAAGTTGGTTTTGGCTATAGCTATTCTAGTAACAGCTGTTATAGGCATTACTGGGTGCAAGTTTTTGGTGTATCACAATTAAATGACTAATTTGATTTATTTTTCATAAAAACTCATCTAATTCACTGTCACACTTCTCGCTTAGAAACCCCTCATCGACAAGTTCAGAGTGCGTAATCGTTCAGTAACTAAGCTTGTCGAAGCCCTGACTGCAGAGCCAGCTTATTGATTCCCTTCTCCTTCTTTAAAATGAGAAGCGGGTCAACATATCAATATTGTCCCCATAAAAAGCTGTAACTACGCTAAAATAGCCTTTAAAATCCCTCTTTTAACTTTTATATACTCATGTCCAGCACTGAAACCCACCTGCCTGCTCATTTTATTCGTCAAATTGTTGCTAACGATGTTGAAACCCAAAAACATCAAGGCATCATCGCGACTCGGTTTCCACCAGAGCCAAATGGTTATCTGCATATTGGACATGCAAAGTCTATTTGTCTTAATTTTAGTATCGCACAGGAAAATAACGGCACGTGTAATCTGCGCTTTGATGATACCAATCCTGAAAAAGAAAGCCTAGAATTTATGCAAGCCATTGAACGTGATGTTGAATGGTTAGGCTTTAAATGGGCACAAAAACATCATTCATCCGATTATTTTGAACAACTTTATCAATATGCCATTCAACTCATAGAAGGCGGTTTTGCCTATGTGGATAGTTT
>JAGLEW010000138.1 GCA_023144875.1 Methylococcales bacterium | reverse complement strand
GTGGTTTTAACATCCCCTAAATTTGCGGTAATAGATAACATCTGTGTGCTATCAATCAATCTCCAAGCCGCTTCCCTTCCCCCTTGTATTTCAAAACTGACCACACCACCAAAATCCGTTTGTTGTTTTTTTGCCAATTCATGTTGAGCATGTGATGGTAATCCAGGGTAATGAACCTTATCGACTTTAGGCTGCTGCTCCAACCATAACGCCAATTGCATGGCATTTTCACAATGCGCTTTCATCCGAATCGCAAGCGTTTCAAGCCCAGATAAAAATACCCATGCATTAAAAGCACTCATAGTCGCGCCTCCTGTGCGTAAATAGGGATAAAAGGATTTTTCAATTAACGCATCATTGGCTATCACGGCCCCACCAACACAACGCCCATGCCCATCAATATATTTCGTGGTGGAATGTACGACAATATCAGCACCCAGTTCCAGCGGGGTTTGCAAAGCAGGGGTGCAAAAAACATTATCCACCACTAATAAACAATCATGTTTATGAGCAATATCCGCCAACGCTTTAATATCAACAATTTCTATTAACGGGTTTGAGGGGGTTTCTACAAATAAAAATTGAGTCTCTGGTTTTATGGCCGCTTCCCACGCGGATAAATCAGTGAGGGTAACAAAGTCGGTATCAACGCCAAATTTTCCAAAATAATTTTCAAACATTAACAGTGTATTTCCAAAAACACTGCGCGAGGAAACAATATGATCGCCTGCTTTTAAAAGACTCATTCCTAATGACATAATCGCCGCCATTCCTGAAGCAAAGGCTAAACAGCGCTCACCTTTTTCCATAAATGCTAATCGTTGTTGGAATGCATCCACCGTAGGGTTGGTAAATCGCGAATAAATATTGCCCTGCTGCTGACCTGTAAAACGTAAATACGCTTCTTCTGCACTGTCAAAAACATAGCTTGAAGTGGCAAAAATAGGAATGCTATGCTCGCTTTCAAACCCACGTTGTTGCCCTGCGCGTACGGCTTGGGTTTCAAGTGCGTAATCATTCCAGTTGGTTGTTTTTTTTATCATCTCGTTAATACTGTTTATTAAGTTGAATTTTGCATTTCGATGCTAAAATTTTCAACATTTCGATTTACTTGCGCCTCATCGTTACGCAATGTTTCAATACGATCTAAGTAAGCCGCATCAATATCGCCTGTAATATAGTCTTGACTAAAACACGAGGTATCGAAATGCTTAATATTAGGGTTGCCCCGTTGTACCGCTTCAATTAAATCGGATAAATCTTGATAAATCATTCGATCCGCACCAATCACCTCACCGACTTCTTTCTCATTACGATTATGAGCGATGAGTTCACGTACCGCAGGCATGTCAATTCCATAAACATTAGGGTAGCGAACAGGTGGTGCCGCCGATGCAAAGTAGACTTTTTTGGCTCCTGCATCACGCGCCATTTGAATAATTTGTCCAGACGTTGTACCGCGAACAATCGAATCATCGACTAATAAAACATTTTTCCCTTCAAATTCTAAATCAATGGCATTCAATTTTTGCCGAACTGATTTTTTACGCATTGTTTGACCTGGCATTATAAAGGTACGACCAATATAGCGATTTTTAATAAAGCCTTCACGAAATTTAACGCGTAGTTTTTTTGCCATTTCTAACGCAGAGGTTCGACTGGTTTCAGGAATGGGAATCACCACGTCAATATCATGATCTTCCCATTCACGCAAAATTTTATCCGCTAATTTTTCACCCATGCGTAAACGGGCTTTATACACAGAAATATCATCAATAATTGAATCAGGACGTGCAAAATAAACATATTCAAAAATACAGGGACAATGATCGACAATATCAGAACATTGCTGGGTATGTAACTCCCCTGTGTTTTCAATAAAAATAGCTTCCCCTGGTTCAATATCCCGCGTTAACTTAAAATCTAAAATATCCAGCGCCACATTTTCAGAGGCAATCATAAAATCAGAACCGTCTTTTGTTTGTCGCTCACCAAAAACAATCGGGCGAATTCCATGTGGATCTCTAAAGCCTAAAATACCAAACCCCGAAATCATAACGACCACGGCATAAGCACCGCGACAACGTTTATGAACCCCTTCAACCGCTTTAAAGACATCTTTTGCGGTAATTCGTAATTTACCGAGGCTTTGCAATTCATGTGCAAAAATATTTAATAAAATTTCAGAATCTGAATCGGTATTTAAATGCCGCTGATCTTGTATAAATAACGCTTTTTTGAGTTCTTCAGTATTGGTTAGATTTCCGTTATGCGCTAAGGTAAGTCCGAAAGGCGAATTAACATAAAAAGGTTGGGCTTCGGCAGAACTGGTACAGCCTGCGGTAGGATAACGAACGTGTGCGATGCCCATGTTACCCCGCAAACGCATCATTTGACGGCTACTAAACACATCGCGCGTTAAGCCATTGGCTTTGCGTAAATGCAAGCGCCCATTTTCACAGGTAACAATACCTGCGGCATCTTGTCCTCGGTGTTGTAATACCGTCAAGGCATCATAAAGCTCTTGATTGACATTTTGGTGGGCTACAATACCCGCAATACCACACATTTTTGATCCTGCACTAGTCGATAAAAATATTGAAACAAGGGCGAATACTTAATTAAGTCGCCATCTCAGCAATTTCGGGAGGAATTTGCTCTCGTAGCCACAAGGCAAGTTTTAAAAAATAGGGAATTAGGGTTGAGTTTTGCCACAAAGCCAATTCAGGAACAGGGGTTAATCCTGCTAACATAATTAATAAGGCAATCACGATACCTCCTCGCGCAATGCCTAAAAATAACCCTAAAAAACGATCAACGCCTGTCAGCCCAGTTTTTTCAAGTAACAATTCGGCAAAATAATTGACAATTCCACTCACAATCAAGGTGCAAATTAATAATACCGCAAAGGAAACGGCAATTCTTGCGGCAGGAAAATCAATCAAGGTTTCAAATAAAACCGAAAAAGGACGACTAAAGGTTAAACCAACCCATATTGCAACAACCCACGCCAAAAGGGATAAAATTTCTTTGATCAGACCTCGTAATAAACCAATTAATAAGGAGATAACGAGGATGATAATAATGGCATAATCTATTTCATTCATCTTTGCGAGTTATTTTAAGAGAAGTTAATTGGAAAAAATAATGATGCTTTTAAGTCGGTTTAGTTGATTTATTTTAGCCTTGGCACTTTTTGCTGTCTGCCTATCAACCTGCGCCACACGAACACGATAGATAGAAGTACCACTTGATGACGTTGAAACATCAACAGCCGCAGAAAACCCTTGGCTTTTTAATTTTTCGGTCAGTGTATAGGCATTGTCTTCCCGATGAAAGCTTGCCGCCTGTACATACCAACGTTTTATTGTAGTCGATTTTTTCTCAACCGCAACAGGAGCAGGGGTCGGTACAGTCACCACCGTTGTCGGAACAGCAACCGTTGAAGGATTTGGCACAGGCACCGTAGTTGCTGCTGGCGGAAGTGGTTCGGTTGTTTCTTCAGGCGGTTGCGCATGAAGGTTTTCAATCACATCATCAACATTATCGGGCAATTCCGTGGTCGATAAGCCCATCGTATTCACTAATGATTCTTCTGGTAAGACCAAGGTCTCGGTTTCCTGCAGACTCTCTTCCGCATCATCAAGAAACATTGGCAAAAAAATGACGGCTAATAATGTAATCACAATCGCTCCAATGATTCTATTTTGTAACCATTCCTCTATTTTCATCTTTTATTGCCTATCTTCAAATTCTGCTAAATATTCTGACACTAAATAGAAAGAGCCAAAAACTAAAATAATATCTTCTTTTGCCGCCGCGACTTTGGCCGCACTAAAGGTTTCTTTAAAGCTTTGAAACCCCAAAACAACATTGTCTATTTTTTTTTGTTTAAACGTCGCTTGCATGGCATCATCCGTCAATGCTCGTGGTGAATCTAACGGGCTAATAAACCAGCGATCAATCAATGATTTCATAATATCTAGCACCCCATTAATATCTTTATCGCGCATAATTGAAAAAACGGCGTGTATTTTTCGATGACTAAACTGTTTTTTCAAATATTCTGACAATTTTTGTACCGCTTGTGGATTATGACCGACTTCCAATAAAACTTGTGGTGAACTGTTAATTAATTGAAATCGACCTCTTAATTGGGTATCTTGAAGCCCATACTCAATAGCTTGGCGCTGAACAGGTAAAAAAGATTGTAATTGGGTAATTGCCATCAAAATCGTTGAGGCGTTATTAAATTGATGCTCCCCCATTAAATTAGGGGCAGGTAAATTTTCATACGTTTGAATGGAACTTTTCCAATGCCACCCATGTGAGTTTATCTGATATTCAAAAGCCTTATTCAAACACAACAGCGGTGTTTGTTTTTCTTTTGCTGTTGAAAATAAACGCGCTGGCGGATTTCCATCCCCAATCACACTTGGTGTATTCGCTCTAAAAATACCCGCTTTTTCAACCGCTATTGAATCACGAGTATTTCCCAACCAATTAACATGATCAATAGCAATACTAGTAATAATACTTAAATCCGCATCAATAATATTGACCGCATCCAGTCGCCCGCCTAATCCAACTTCTAATAATTGAATATCCACCTTAGCTCTTGAAAAAATATCCAATGCCGCCAAAGTACCAAATTCAAAATAACTCACTGAAGTCGTTTCGCGCGCGTTATCAATGCGTTCAAAAGAGTTACAAATTAATTGATCATCGGTAGGTACGCCATTAATTTTAATCCGCTCACGATAATGCACAATATGCGGTGAAGTATAGGTGCCTACTTTATAACCCTGCGCTTTATAAATGGCTTCCAAAAAAGCCACGCATGAGCCTTTACCATTGGTACCCCCCACAATAATCGTTAATGGCTTATTGTAACTAGGATAAAGTCGCTTAAAAACCTGAGTTGCTCGATCTAATCCTAAATCAATGGGGCGCGGATGAAATTGTTCTTGCCAATCCAACCATGTTTGTAATGTATTAAAACGGGCCATTTTATGAACGCTCAAGCCTAATCATTATTGCTAACGGCCTTATCTTCAGGCATTTTTTCATTGATTACCACATGATGCGCCATAAGCATGGAGAGAATATGACTCAATTTTACACGCATTTTTCGTCGATCAATAATCATATCAATCGCACCATGTTCTTGTAAAAATTCACTGCGCTGAAAGCCTTCAGGTAATTTTTCTCGCACTGTTTGTTCAATAACACGAGGGCCTGCAAATCCAATTAAGGCATTAGGTTCGGCGATATTAATATCACCCAACATGGCTAAACTCGCTGACACGCCTCCCATAGTAGGGTCGGTCATGAAAGAAATATACGGTAATTGCGCTTTGGATAATTTTGCCAATGCCGCGCTGGTTTTACTCATCTGAAACAAGGAAAATAAAGATTCTTGCATCCGTGCGCCCCCTGATGCCGTAAACACGACAAAAGGTGCATTTATTTCAAGCGCTCGGTTTACGCCGAGGACAAAGCGCTCACCCACAACCGACCCCATCGAACCGCCCATAAAACTAAAGTTAAAGGCTGCGACCACAATCGGATGTCCTTGCAATAAACCTTCCATTACAACTAGGGCATCATTTTCTTTGGTCTTTTTTTGTGCTTGTGAAAGACGGTCTTTGTATTTTTTAGTGTCTTTAAATTTTAACGGATCCATCGGCTTTAAACCTTTACCAATTTCAACTCGCGCTTCTTTATCTAAAAATAAATCCAGCCGCATTCTCGCGCTAATTCGCATGTGATGTTCGCATTTAGGACAAACATGGGCATTTTTTTCAACTTCAGCATTGTATAAAACCGCCTGACAGCTAGGACATTTATTCCATAACCCTTCAGGAATCCCTGTTTTTTTATTGGAAGCATCCGTTCTAATAGTTGCAGGGACTAATTTTTCAAACCAACTCAAACTCATAACTTAATACTCTCTTAACGATCCATTGCCTGACGCATGGCGTGTAATAATTCGATAATTTCTTCTTTTGCTTGCTCAGGGTTTTCTAAATTGTTTTCAATTTTTTCAATCAAAGCGCTACCAACCACTACCGCATCAGCGCGTTGAGCAATCATTTGAGCCGTTTTCGCTGTTTTTACCCCAAAACCTACTGCCATTGGTAAATTGGTGTGTTGTTTAATCATCGTTAATTTTTGATCAACATCCGTAATATTTAAATGACCTGCGCCTGTCACACCTTTTACGGAGACATAATATAGATAACCTCGTCCAATGGCATCCATTTTTTTCACGCGCTCAGGGGTGCTATTAGGGGCTAATAAAAAAATGGTATCAATATTCTTTTCATTTAATAAGTCACTGCACGCCTTTGCTTCTTCTGGCGGCAAATCAACCGTTAACACGCCATCAATATCCGCATCATACGCCTTATCCGTAAAATTTTGATAGCCTAAAATTTCAATCGGGTTTAAATAGCCCATTAAAACAACAGGGGTCTTTTGATCCGTTTTTCGAAATACTTTCACGATGTCTAAAACGTTCCGAAGGCCTATTTTATGCGCTAAAGCACGTTCACTGGCACGTTGAATAACAGGTCCATCCGCCATAGGGTCTGAAAAAGGCACGCCAAGCTCAATAATATCAACACCCACTTCAACCATCGCATGCATTAATGGCACGGTAAATTCTGGATTAGGATCACCAACGGTAATAAACGGGATTAAGGCACAACGATTTATTTTTTTTAATGCCCTAAATTTTGCGGCTAAACGACTCATATTTCTATCCCCTCACGTTTTGCCATTGTGTGCATATCCTTATCACCTCGGCCCGATAAATTAACAATAATAATTTCCTCTTTTTTCATCGTTGGGGCAACTTTTGACGTATAAGCAATCGCATGACTGGATTCTAACGCAGGAATAATCCCTTCTGTACGGGTTAATTCATGAAATCCTACCACCGCTTCCGTATCCGTAATATTAACATAATCCGCCCGACCAATATCTTTTAGCCACGCATGTTCAGGGCCAACGCCTGGATAATCCAAGCCCGCTGAAATGGAATGGGTTTCAATAATTTCCCCATCATCATCTGCCATAAGATAGGTACGATTTCCATGTAAAACCCCTGGGCGACCTGCGCATAAAGGCGCTGAATGCCGCCCTGTTTCAATGCCATCACCCGCCGCTTCCACACCAAACATTTTGACATCCTCATCATCTATAAAAGGGTGAAATAAACCAATCGCATTGGAACCACCGCCCACACAAGCAACCAAAGCATTCGGCAATCCTCCTGTTTGCGCGAGACATTGCTGTTTCGCTTCTCGACCAATAATGGTTTGAAAATCGCGTACCATTGCAGGATAAGGATGCGGGCCTGCCACTGTCCCTATTATATAAAAAGTATCATCCACATGAGTGACCCAATCACGCAAGGCTTCATTTAACGCATCTTTTAAGGTTTTAGAACCCGACTCCACAGGAACAACCGTTGCACCTAATAATTTCATTCGATATACATTTAACGCTTGACGCTGAACATCCACCGCACCCATATAAACCACGCATTCCAACCCTAAACGCGCGGCAACCGTTGCCGTTGCTACACCATGTTGACCTGCGCCTGTTTCCGCGATAATACGAGTTTTACCCATTCGTTTCGCTAATAACGCTTGACCAATGGTGTTATTAACTTTGTGAGCGCCCGTATGATTTAAATCTTCTCGCTTTAAATAAATTTGCGCTCCGCCTAATTTTTTTGACCAGCGCTCTGCATGATACAAAGGCGAAGGGCGACCCACATAATGTTGTAAATCGGCATCCAATTCAGCCATAAAATCCGCATCATCCCTGTATTTTTGATACGCCGTATTCAACGCTTTTATCGGCTCAATCAAGGTTTCTGAGACAAATAACCCCCCATAAGGGCCAAAGTGTCCCCGTTCATCGGGCATCGTATATTTTTTTGTCATTATTTTTTTTACTTAACTCTGATTAACTTCTTTAATAAAAGCGGCTATTTTAGCCTTGGATTTAATTCCTTTTTTTATCTCTATACCACTGCTAACATCAAGTGCGTAAGGCCTTACCTGTGTTATTGCCTGCTGTGCATTTTCAGGGGTTAACCCACCTGCTAAAATTAAGGGTAACTCACATTGTTTCGGCATAAGATTCCAATCAAAACACGCTCCCGTTCCACCTTTTTCTTGCGGATGATAGGTATCCACCAATAAAGCACACGCATCCTTATAATGACGCACGACCGAGGCTATTTGTGTGTCTTTCGAGATCGAAATGGCTTTAATATAAGGTTTTTGATAGCGGCGACAGGCTTCAGGGGTTTCATTTCCGTGAAATTGAATGTAATCAATGGCTACCTTATTTAAAACCTGATTAATATTCGCCTCTGATGCGTCTACAAATAAAGCCACGACCGAGGTGAAAGCAGGTAAAGCGCTCACAATTTCAACCGCCGTTTCAAGGCTAACATGTCGAGAGCTTGGAGGATAAAAGACCAATCCAATCGCATCAACCCCTAATTGAGCCGCATAAACCGCAGTTTCAACGGTGCTAAAACCACACATTTTAACGCGAGTACGCATAATAAAAATTTATAAATAAAGCGGACTAGGATAGCATAAATTTGAATCTTGTTAAGACCAAGATAGCCAGAAGTCTTGTTTGCTAAAGACAAGGGTGCCGCGACACGAAGACTAAAAACCAGCGGGCAAAAAAAATGCAACTTGTAAAAAACAAGTTGCATGGAAGAAACCCTTAATAACTTTTAGGAGGTAAGCACATGTATGCATAATTTAAGAGTTGCCATCATTCTACCCAATCATACCGCCTTTAGGAATATGGCAAATTGTCGCGCGACAAATTGTCACAGCTAGGCTAGCACCCAATCAACCCCCTGCTTTATTAGCCCAAAACACACCATTTTTTATATAATGTCATTCGAGTGATGCCCAGTTTTTAGCCGCTAAAGAAATATTACCGCCCGTTTCATTAAGTGCAATTTTAATATCATAAGCCTCCCATTCCGCCAAACTCATCGCGCAATTATTAATCGCATCACGATCTTCATCAAACGTGCTTGATGAAGCTACCACTTTTGTCGTCGTAAAATGATTACCTTGAAAAAACAGTCGGTGTTGCTAGGCTTCTTATTCTACCTTTATGCCCTCCTGACATACTTGTTATTAAAAAAAGCAAGATGAAACTCTTTTAAAATCAATGACTATTAACCTGAACTCAGGTTATTGAGATAGGATGAAAAAATATCGTGTACAAAAATAAGGTTTATCGTAATATCTTGACCAAGCAGCTAGACTTAGTTATTTAAACTAAAAATAGTCAGGCTATGTGTAAAAGAATGAAAAATATATACTTTAAACGGAGACTAACATGTTGGAATGGTTGAATACCTCTATTGTTTATTGGCACTGGTTAGTTTTTGGTTTGCTGTTAGCAACGTTAGAGATAATGCTCTTTAGTTTTTTTTTATTATGGTTTGGTCTGAGTGCTATCATCATCGGTCTTCTGTTATGGTTTGTTCCGATGACCTTTTCTATTCAAGTTATGTCATGGATCAGTTTGTCTATTTTAATTATTTACAGCTGGTTTAAACATTTATCCCCTTACTTGAAAAATAAGTCATTGGAAGAAATCCCTGAAGAGGTTATCTTAGGGCAAGTAGGGTTAGTGATTGAGGCACATTTAGGACATAAAGGCAAAGGTGTTTTACGTTTTTCAGTCCCTATTTTAGGAACGGATGAATGGTCTTTTAGTTGTGATGAAGAAATAGAAGTAGGGCAACGTGTTATTGTCGAAAAAATAACTCAGAATAATTTATTAGTTTCAATTAAATAAGGAATAAATAATGGAAGGTTTATATATTGTTAGTGCGTTTGTTATCTTGGTTCTTGTCACGGTTATCAAAGGCGTTAGAATCGTCCCGCAAGGTTATAAGCATATAGTACAGCGACTGGGTAAATATCATAATACTTTATCACCAGGGTTAAACATTGTAATTCCTTATGTGGATTCAATCGTTGAAAGGTTGACCACGAAAGATATTGTGCTTGATATTCCCTCTCAAGAAGTGATTACTAAAGATAATGCGGTGATTACCGCCAATGCAATTGCTTATATTAATATCGTATCCCCTGAAAAAGCCGTTTATGGGGTTGAAGATTATGTCCTTGCAATTGAAAAATTGATTCAAACTTCTCTGCGAGCCATTATTGGTGAAATGACATTGGATTCGGCGCTTTCATCACGTGAGCATATTAAGAATAAATTAAAAGAAGGCATTGCCGATGATATTTCTGATTGGGGAATTACCCTGAAAACAGTTGAAATTCAAGACATTAACCCATCTCCTACCATGCAAGCTTCTATGGAAGAGCAAGGTGCCGCTGAACGAGAACGCCGTGCGGCTGTTACCCGTGCTGAAGGTGAAAAACAAGCCGCTATTCTTGAAGCGGATGGTCGCTTAGCAGCGTCAAAGCGGGATGCAGAAGCAAAAATATTATTAGCAAATGCCAGTGCAAAAGCGATTGAAAGTATTGGATTATCATTGCAAGATAAAGAATTACCCGCGACCTATTTATTAGGTGAAAAATATATTGAAGCAATGCGAGGCTTAGCGGAATCTGAAAATTCTAAAACCGTGGTATTACCCTCCGATTTAATTCAAGCGGTCAAAGGTATCCTAGGGCGGTAGTTTTACGTACGGTTTTTATCAAAAACCCAAGTAAAATTTTATAGCCACCTAAGAATTTCTTGCGCGTTGATACTGGTCGGCGCGCGACTGATGACAGGGCTATTATGGTTAGAAAAGCAAATTTCATACTAACGCCAACTTTTAAAAAATTAACCTTTTATTTTAATCACTTACAAATAACCCCATCCTAATGCAATAAAATACACGTCCTTCTCAATAAACCCATGCTTTGTCAGGTCTTTCAATCACCGCGCTATATATTAAGGTTAAAAATATCCTAAAATTTCTCCCAAAATAGGGCTTAAAAATAGTTGACTATTTTACTGGGTTTACCTATAGTGAAATCTATATTTAACTTAGCTTAGGACGATTTTGTGCGACTAACTACCAAAGGGCGTTATGCGGTAACCGCAATGCTAGACCTTGCATTCCATAGTCAAAAAAAACCCATCACCTTAACGGATATAGCAACACGACAAATAATATCCCTTTCATATTTGGAACAATTATTTTCACGCTTACGCAAAGCGGGAATGGTCACAGGGGTAAGAGGTCCTGGGGGTGGCTATCAATTAAGTCGCCAGCCTGAAGACATTAATATTGCCGAAATTATTAACGCTGTGGATGAGCAAATTGACTCCACCAAATGTGCGGGTAAGGGCAATTGTCATAATAATGGCCCGTGCTTAACACATGATTTATGGACAGGATTGAGCGCACAAATTTACGATTATTTATCTGAAATCTCACTGGCCGAAATTTTAGCAAAAGGCTCGGTCGCCGATATTGCGGAAAGCCAAAACAGCGCCCTAAAACCCCTTTTATAATCATCACAGATGGTTTATTTGGATCATAACGCCACCACGGCGGTTGATGAGCGTGTTTTAGAGGCGATGCAGCCTTTTTTACACCATTGTTATGGCAATGCCTCCAGTTTACACAAAATGGGGCGTATTGCTCGCAGTGCGATGGATATTGCCAGAGAACAGGTTGCCGCCTTAGTGCATGTTGACCCGAAACAGGTTATTTTTACCAGCGGTGGCACCGAAGCCAATAATTTAGCGTTACAGCCAATGAATAAAAGCCCGCAATACGCTTTGTCTGCGATTGAACATCCTTCGGTCACCGACACAATTCATACGCTGTCCTCTTTAGTCCCACAAATTATTGGCGTTAACTCACAAGGCACACTTAATAAGAATGCACTTGAGGATTTAAAACTTCCTCCGTATTCCATTGTCTCAATTATGCTGGCGAATAATGAAACAGGGGCGATTCAAGCCATTACCGAGGTTGCCAATCAATTACAGCCACAAAATTTAATACTCCATACCGATGCCGTGCAAGCCGTTGGTAAAATTCCTGTGGATTTTAATCAGCTTGGCGTGCAACGATTAACCGTATCCAGTCATAAAATTTACGGCCCTAAAGGCTGTGGCGCGTTAATTATTGAAAAAAATACCGTCTTGAAACCTTTAATTATCGGTGGAGGACAAGAACAAAACTTACGCTCAGGCACTGAAAATATTGCCGCGATTGTCGGTTTTGGAAAAGCCGCTGAATTGGCATTGACAGAATTGGACGCACGAACAAAAACCTTGTTAAACTTACGGAATTATTTAGAAGCGCAATTAGTCAACATTCCTAACTGTACTATTTTTTCCCACAGCGTCCACCGCTTGCCCAATACGGTACAATTTGCCATCAAAAATACCCACGGTGAAATGCT
>JAGLEW010000137.1 GCA_023144875.1 Methylococcales bacterium | reverse complement strand
ATTAAAGCAAATATTCCCACCCGTATTTCATTTCAAGTGTCTTCCCGAATTGATTCCCGCACGATTTTAGATCAAAGTGGCGCTGAAAGTTTACTCGGAAATGGTGACATGCTCTATTTACCGTCAGGAAAAAATATACCAACCCGTGCTCATGGCGCTTTCATTGAGGATGATGAAGTCCATAAAGTGGTTAGCTTTTTAAAATCCACCGCACCGCCTGATTATTTAACCAATATATTAGACGAATCTACGGTACACATTCCAGGTTTAGATAAAGCACCTAAGAGTAGTAGTAAGTCAGAGTCTGATGTTTTGTATGATGAAGCAGTTGCCTTTGTGGTCGAAAGCCGAAAAGCCTCTATTTCCAGTGTACAAAGACAACTACAAATTGGGTATAATCGCGCTGCTCGTATGATTGATATGATGCAAAATGCAGGTATTATCAGTGAGCCTGAACGCAATGGCAGTCGCCAAGTATTGACGCCACCACTTGATGCTTAACAAATTAAATTTTTAAAAACTTACAGGGCTATTTATGTCAAAAAAAATCACCAAAGCGGTTTTTCCCGTTGCAGGGCTAGGCACACGCTTTTTACCTGCCACCAAAGCCAATCCAAAAGAAATGTTACCCATTGTTGATAAACCGTTGATTCAATATGCGGTTGAAGAAGCGATTGCGGCTGGGATTGATACCTTAATTTTTATTACAGGACGCAACAAACATTGCATTCAAGATCATTTTGATAAATCCTATGAACTGGAATCGGAATTAGAGAAAAAGGGTAAAAATGAATTAATTAACGATTTACACGCTATTTTACCCGCCCATGTGACTTGTGTTTTTATTCGTCAAAGTGAAGCCCTAGGCTTAGGGCATGCGGTTTTGTGTGCTAAATCTATTGTCGGTAACGAACCTTTTGCGGTGTTATTGGCCGATGATTTAGTTGAAGATGGTAATCGGGGTTGTATCAAACAACTGGTTAAATTATTTAAAAAAGAACGCCATAGTATTTTAGCCGTAGAACCTGTTGATCAGGATAAAACCGACCAATATGGGATTGTTGAAATTAAAGCAAAAAGTAAACGAGTCGGCGAAATTATGTCGATTATTGAAAAACCAAAACCTGAGGTTGCACCGTCTAATTTAGGCGTGATTGGACGCTATATTTTAACCCCTGCTATTTTTAAACACTTGGATTCTGTCACTCAAGGCGCGGGCGGTGAAATTCAATTAACCGATGCAATTGCCGAATTACAGAAAGAAGAAACGGTATTAAGCTATCAGTTTAAAGGACAACGTTATGATTGCGGTTCTAAGTTAGGGTACTTAATTGCCAATGTTGAACATGGTTTATTACACCCAGCGCTTAAAGATAAGTTTGCCCATTATTTAAAACAACGACTTTTATAACTGTTTGATAAATAGCGGATATTATTAAAATACTTCTATAATATATTGATAATAAAGACTTTTAAAAAAATTTGAAAGTCTTTACGCTTACTGTAGAATTCCTGCCTTATTTAAAAATTCGTCAGGAATCTTATTCATGCCCGCACCCTCCTCACCGCTCAATGATCTCGTTACCAATATTCCATTACAAAATGCTTCTATTGATATTTGGGAAACAAAATACCGTTTAAGTACCAAAAATGGCGAGGCAGTTGATAAGGACATAGATGCAACCTATCAACGGGTTGCAAAAGCGTTATCCACCGTTGAAACAACCAAAGCCTTGCAAGACCAATATTATCACGAATTTTTATGGGCTTTGCGTCAAGGGGCAATTCCTGCAGGGCGCATTATTTCTAATGCAGGCGCGGAAAAACATAAGCCTGCGACCTCGACGATAAATTGCACCGTCAGCGGAATTATCGAAGACAGCATGGATGATATTCTTGATAAAGTGCATGAAGCAGGGCTTACGTTAAAAGCGGGATGCGGAATTGGCTATGAATTTTCAACGCTCAGACCAAAGGATGCGTACGTTTCAGGTGCAGGTGCTTATACCTCAGGGCCTTTATCGTTTATGGATATTTATGACAAAATGTGTTTTACCGTTTCATCGGCAGGTGGACGGCGTGGGGCGCAAATGGCAACGTTTGATATTTGCCATCCTGATGTTGTTGATTTCATTCGTGCAAAACGTGAAGACGGGCGCTTACGACAATTTAATTTATCCTTATTAATTACCAGTGAATTTATTGAAGCGGTTAAAAAGGATGCTGAATGGTATTTGTCTTTTCCCGTTACCGAAAAAGAAGTGGTATTAGATCAGTTAGATTTAAATAATACCCAGCAAATTATTTGGCGTGAATTACCTGAAACAGCGCAGTATGTTAACAATGCAGCAGGTCAAGTGGCCTGTCGAATTATTAAAACCATTCCAGCTAAACGGTTGTGGGATATTATCATGACCTCGACGTATGATTATGCGGAACCTGGTTTTATTCTAATTGATAAAGTCAATGAAATGAATAATAACTGGTACTGCGAAAATATACGCGCGACTAATCCATGCCTTGCAGAAGGTACATTAGTGCTGACACCAACAGGGTTACAAAAGGTTGAAACGATTAAAGAAGGCGATATTATTTCAACGATTGATGGTAAAGGAGCGGTTAAAACGGTTGAAAAACATGAAAACTTAGCGGTTTTATGTATTTCATTTGCAAATGGCGTTAAATTACGTGCTACAAAATCACATATTTTTCATACATTAGATCATAATAAAAATATAAATAAAGATAATCAATTACATCAATTAAAAATCGGTGATTTAGTTAGCACCTATAATAAGGGTAAATTATCAACAACCGCCATTATTAAAATTGAAGCTGATGGTTTTGCTAATGTGTATGATTTGTATGAACCTAATTCTGACACATGGATTACAGAGGGAATTGTTAATCGTGGATGCGGAGAACAGGCCCTCCCAGCATACGGATCTTGTCTCCTGGGTTCAGTTAATCTTACCCGTTTTGTTGATAAACCCTTTACAAAATCGGCGAAATTTGATTGGGATTTATACCGTAAAACCATTCGTATTTTTACGCGAATGTTAGATAACGTCGTGGAAATTAATGGCTTGCCTTTAGAAAAACAACGGGAAGAAATCATCTCAAAACGCCGTCATGGCATGGGTTATTTAGGCTTAGGTTCAACCGTAACCATGCTAGGTATGAAATATGGGGATGATAATTCGCTTGAATTTACCGATAAAATTACCAAAGTTTTAGCCATTGAAGGCTGGAAAGAAGGTCTAGCTTTGGCTAAGGAAAAAGGGACAGCCCCCATTTTAGAAAAAATATTTATCGTCACAGGGGAAATGTTGCACAAACGCCCTGAAATGGTTGATGATGGCTATAAAGTTGGGGATGAAATTGCAGGAAAAGTCTTACACGCAAAATACAGCCGTTATATGCAGTTAATTGGCAAAGAAGACCCTGAGTTAATTGCGGAATTAATTGAAACAGGGGCGCGATTTACACATGCAACCTCGATAGCTCCGACAGGAACTATTTCCTTATCGCTTGCCAATAATGCCAGTAATGGGATTGAACCTAGCTTTGCGCATCATTACTCACGCAATATTATTCGAGAAGGTAAAAAATCCAAAGAAAAAGTCGATGTGTATTCCTTTGAATTATTAGCCTATCGCGCGTTAATTAATTCAGAAGCCATGCCCTACAGTGATAATCCAGCGCACCAATTGCCCGATTATTTTATTTCAGCCGATAATGTTACCCCAAAACAACATGTTGATGTTCAAGCGGCGGCACAAAAATGGATTGATTCCTCTATTTCAAAAACAGCCAATGTCCCTACCGATTATCCTTATGAGGATTTTAAAGATATTTATCAATATGCGTATGAAAAAGGGCTAAAAGGTTGCACCACGTTTCGTTTTAACCCTGAAGTTTTTCAAGGAGTCTTAGTTAAAGAAGCGGATTTAGAAAATACTACTTATCAATTTACCTTAGAAGATGGATCAACGGTTGAGATAAAAGGCAATGAAGAGGTCGAATATGATGGTGAAACGCACTCAGCCGCCAATTTATTTGATGCCTTAAAGGAAGGCTATTACGGTAAATTTTAAATCCAAGGGTTTAAGTAATCTATACAATATTGTCGTTATTAGATGAGTTTAGGCAGTTTGAGATTAAAATAATAATAAAAAAATACTACTTTCAACCTGAATTTGACTGCGTTCATTTCGGGACAGTACCTAATTAATGGGAAAGAAAATTAAAAATGCCTAAAATTTATATCGACAATGCTGAATTAGTGGCATTAATAAGCGCCTGTGTCTTAAAAGACCAACAGGCTTTTAAAGCCTTATATGATAAAACGTCCCCCCATCTCTATGCCATCTTATTACGTCTTTTAAAACGCCAAGAGTGGGCTGAAGATATTTTACAAGAAAGTTTTATTCAAATTTGGAAAAATGCACACTATTATCATTCAGAACGAGGGGAAGTTTTAGCATGGATGATCAGTATTGCACGTTATCGTGCGATGGATTTAAAACGCAAAAACGATAAAGAAAACGCATCAAATACCCCCGCCGTCACGAAAGAACCGATAGATACCCTTTTACAAACGGAACTCCATGATGTTCTGGATGTTTGTCTGAAACAATTAGATAAAGTGTCCCGCCAAGTTTTATTACTCAGTTATTATGATGGCTATACGCATAATCAGCTTTCCAATCAATTAGCACAACCATTAGGGACGGTAAAAAGTTGGATTAGACGCGGGTTTCACCAATTAAAAAATTGCTTGGAGTACCATAAATAATGACCGATTCTGAAAAAAATGACCCTGACGAGCAAAATATTATGTTGGCAGGTGAATATGTAATGGGAATGCTGACTCTTGAACAACAGCAAGCGGTAAAAGATAGTTTAAACACAAATCCTTTATTAAAATATTGGGTCGATTACTGGGAAGCGCATTTACCACAGCTTTACAGTGGTATTGCCAGTAAACCGCCCGCGATTCGCGTATGGAAAAAAATAAAACAACATATTCAATCGGATACAGCGACGCTTTATTCCTGGCAAAAAACACCGTGGTGGCAAGGTATGACACTTTGGCGCGGTTTAGCCATAGCCTCCATTCTTTGTGTGGTCAGTTTAACCGCTATTTTACGTTTAGAATGGCTGTCATCTAAAAATCCTGTCATTGCTATAACAGAAAAAACACCGCCCATCCCCTTACCTCACTATGTTGCCGTGGTTCGTAATGATAAAAATCAAGCATTTTGGCATATTAGTCTTAATTTAACCACTGAACAGATCTTAGTGACCAGCTTGCAATCCTCGGATTTACCTAAAGATAAATCTTATGAATTATGGTTATTATCAAAGGATAAGCAAACGCCCCCGCGTTCTCTAGGGCTAATGCCTAGAAAAGGGTCTCAACAACTGGCATTAAATGTAACGAAAGCGGTATTGCACGCCGAAGGATTAGCCGTTAGTTTAGAGCCTTTGGGGGGTTCGCCATCCTCAACACCCACAGGACCTGTCATGTTTCAAGCCACATTAACGCATTTTATTTAAAAATATTTTAAC
>JAGLEW010000136.1 GCA_023144875.1 Methylococcales bacterium | reverse complement strand
GATGGCACTATTTTAGACGGTGAAGCCAGTGGTATTTTATTGTTAAAAGGCTCATGGCCTGGGCAAGCACGCACTATTTATGGCGATCATCGACGTTTTATTAATACCTACTTTAAAAGTTATCCTGAGTATTATTTTGCAGGGGATGGCGCTCGACGTGATAAAGACGGTTATTTTTGGATTACAGGTCGGGTTGATGATGTCATTAACGTGTCAGGTCATCGGATGGGAACCGCAGAAGTTGAAAGCGCTTTAGTGTTGCATGAAGCCGTTGCAGAAGCGGCGGTGGTCGGTTACCCACATGATATTAAAGGTCAGGGAATTTATGCCTATGTCACTGTTAATGTGGGGATAGAAACCACTGAAACCTTACAACAAGAATTGGTTTCATTAGTTCGTAAAGAAATTGGCGCTATTGCCAAGCCTGATGTGATTCAATGGGCAAAAGGACTTCCAAAAACCCGCTCAGGGAAAATTATGCGCCGCATTCTTCGCAAAGTGGCTGCCAATGAAATTCATCAACTCGGTGATACCTCAACGCTCGCTGACCCAAGTGTCGTTGATGATATTATCAGTAACCGAATTCGTTAATGAACATTCGTCGAATTTATATTGAAGCAGCGATTCGCCAACACCCACGCGTTGCGCAAATCCTGCAACGATTTCCTAAAGCCGATGTCATTGATTGTCAACGCTATGGTGAAGTGTTTAATCCAAAAGCACAAAATTTTCGACTGCAAAAACAACAACCTGCGTTAATATTAGCGGAGAAATATAAAAACCACGCCTTACCTGCCCCACCAAATTATGGGATTGGCGCTCAAAAAAATTATTATTTTTCACACATGCTCAATTGTTTATACGATTGCCGTTACTGTTTTTTACAAGGCATGTATCAATCCGCTAATTATGTTTTATTTGTTAATTATGAAGATTATCAAACCGAAATTAATCGACTTTGCCATGAATCACCCAATGAACCTATCCATTTTTTTTCAGGCTACGATTGTGACAGTTTAGCCTTTGAGCCGATCACTGATTTTGCCGCTCAATTTTTACCATTATTTGAAAAAATTCCCAATGCGTGGCTTGAATTAAGAACAAAAAGCACCCAAATTAGAAATTTATTAAATCGCTCTGCGGTGAAGCGCTGTATTGTGGCGTTTAGTTTATCCCCTGATGCAATTGCCCAAAAAGTAGAAGCCAAAGCGCCAACACTTGAAAAACGTCTGGCCGCGATGGTGAAATTACAACAACAAGGCTGGATAGTAGGCATACGATTTGATCCTTTGATTTATCAGGCGGATTATCAAAAACTTTATGGGGATTTATTTGCTCAAGTGTTTGAAAAAATAGCCATTGAAAGTCTACATTCTGTGAGCTTAGGGACATTTAGACTGCCTGAAAAGTATTTTAAAAAAATTCACAAACTTTACCCAGAAGAGAAACTATTTTCCAGCCCTTTAAGTTGTCAGCAAGGGATGGTCTCTTATCAAAGTGACTTAGAACAACAAATGATGAGTGATTGCACTCGATTATTACTCAACTATATTCCACTTGAAAAATTTTTCCCATGCACAATTTAAAACGAACCATATTAATAACAGGCGCAAGTTCTGGAATCGGTCGAAAAATAGCCGAAGATTTACTCATGCAAGGGCATGTTGTGATTGGTATTTCTCGTAATTGCGAGCAATTTACCACTTATCATCCTAATTTTATTTTTGAAAAGCTTGATTTAGGGAATTTAAGCACCTTCCCTGAAAAAGCCAAAGCCTTAGTTAAAAAATATACGGATATTGATACCATTATTTTTGCCGCAGGCTATGGAAAATTTTGTTCCTTGGAAGAGTTTTCCTTTGCACAAATTGAAGCGTTAATGAATGTAAATTTCACCAGTCAGGTATTTTTAACGCAGGCTTTTTTACCCACATTAAAACAAAAAAAACGCGCGGATTTAATTTATATCGGTTCAGAAGCCGCCTTGCAAGGGACCCAAAAAGGTACGATTTATTGTGCGAGTAAATTTGCTTTGCGAGGATTTACACAAGCTTTACGTCAAGAATGCGCTAAAAGTCACCTTAAAGTCAGTTTAATTAACCCAGGGATGGTACAAACTGCTTTTTTTGCGCAGTTAAATTTTGAAGCAGGGGGGAAACCTGAGCAACATTTACGCCCACAGGATGTGGCAAGGGCAGTTAATTATTTACTCAACTCAGACCCTTATTGTGTCATTGATGAGCTTAATCTCACCCCCTTACATAGAGTGGTGCATTTTAAAAAATGATTTTCCATGATTTTTTTCTATTCGACTTTGATTCCTGTTGTTGATTTTTAGTAAGCAAACTAATAATATTTACCGATTATTCTAAAAACAAAGGAGGTCATAATGTCCGATTGGATTGATGTTGCTGCGGAAAATGCACTAGCGAATGGAGAGAGTATTGTTATTGATATTAACGGGGTAGATGTCGCTATCTTTAAAATTGCAGGGCGATTTTTTGCCATTGAAGATACCTGTACCCATGACGGTGCTGAGATTGCCAGCGGACAAATTGATGGCGATGAAATTATTTGTCCACGGCACGGCGCACGATTTTGTATTAAAACGGGTCGTGTAAAATCAGCGCCTGCCTATGAAGATGTCGATTGTTTCCCTGTACAAGTGATTAACGGCCGCGTGCAAGTTCGCGATAATCACTGGCAATAGTTCACATTATTTCAAGTCCTTGATAGGCGCTGAAATAACCTTATCGCCATGAATATAATGTATGGTTTGATTTTGAATCACGGTGCGATCATTTAAGATTTCTTGATTTTCTTTATGACTGGCACTGCCATCATTGACTTCTGCGATTAATTTTCCTGTTAATGTTAAAGCGGGTGCCAATGTATTTACATCAAATACATACACCCCTGTATGCGTCCAATCATAATACGTCCAAGGGGCTTCTTTTTCTTTTCTTGAACGCGTTGGTTGCGTCTTATGTAACTTAATCGGTAATGCCAAAATATAATGGTTTTCATTGGTTTTTACCCATGCTAGGCCATGATGATCGGACAAAACCGTGGCAGTTGAGCCACGTTTTCCAAAAACCAATGATTTTATTTCCCCCAGTTTTTCAGCACTGGAAACATCAAATAAAGCCACTTTAACCCCTTGGTACCACGCCCCTCGTGAGGGTAATGACTGAGATGAAGCGATACGACTATTTTGACCTTCATCAGCAACGGCCTCTTTGCCAATGCCTAACAGATAATTATCCCCCACCGCTTGCAAATAATCAGAATATCCAGAAATTTCTAACTCACCTAACACGGTTGGTGCTTCAGCTTCAGAAAAATCAATCACAATTAACGGATCTGTGACGCGAAATGTGACTAAGTAGCCTCGTTTCCCCACGAATCGAGCGGCATATAATTTTTCACCTGGTTTACCTAAATTATCAAGTACACTGATTTGTGTGAGCGTTTTAGTTTTTGTATCTTCTTTTAACACCGTCAGTTTTGTGCGCGAACTTCTATCCCAGCTATGACCTGTTGAGGTTGCGATGCGTAGATAATCTTTATATTCACCCAAGCGAAACGATTTTTTATCCTTATGCCAGCCAAGATGCCCATCGACTTTCCCTGAACCTCGGTACTCCATATTGACTGAATTTAATGAAAATTTATGAATGTCTGTTAGCATGGCTTGAGGCGCATTATAAATTAATTTATTTCCTTGTGCGCTGTAAGCATAACGACTACTGGCAAAATAAAGTGAGGCGGTTGACGCGTAAAAAGTATCCAATTCACCCGCAATACACACGCTTTTATACTGTTTCGGATTTTGCACAGGAATCGCTGTGACCACGCTTAAAATGCCTTTATTTGCTTTTTTATGATCTTTTGGGGGAATGTAACAACGTTCAGTTGAGGTATTAAACGCTTTTGGTTTTTCTTTATTAAACGTGTAATGCGGTAAAAAAAAGTCCAATGGTGGTTTAATTGGTTTGCTTTTGTCATCAAAAAAAGACGGGTATTGTGTTGATTTACGACTTAATATATACAATACATCCCCGACTAATCGACTGGAAATCAACTCGCCTTCAATGGTCAGTTGTTGTTTAATACTTAATGCTTCCGCCTTAGATGCGTCGATAAATTTTAGCTGTATCTCACTTTGCTCAGGATGCCACTGGGGTTTATTGTTACCACCCCTCACTTGCGTTGATTCCAATATTGATTGAACCTTTGAGCGACTATTTAACCAAATAATTGAGCGCGTGGTTTTATCGGTCGCTTTATTGAGATACATCGCCCCTAATGTGTGCTGATTGCTCTCATCACTCACGACTAAAGACTCAAGCAAATTAGATTGTGCAGGGTTATCGGTTAATTCATAGCGATTAAGACATTGCTGCTTATCACACTGTATTAATGAAAATAAGGAGCCTTGATCGGTTTTCATTCGATCGGCTTCATCCACCCCTTTTTCTTGTAAATTGGTACTAGATACGGAGTCATTTCCAGAATCCGCTTGGGTCGCTACATTCTCTAAAACACTCGTCGTACGCATTAGTATTGGCGGATTATGAATCGCACCCTGATAAAGATAATCCCGTAAGACTTCAGGGTTATTAACCTTATGTAAGCTTGCACTTTTTTTATCAAATACAATTAAGGTGGCAGGCGCTTCATTGTATTTTAAATCCCCATTACGAGTTTTATAAGCCGCATAGACGGTATATTCCCCCACGGGTAAATCAGTCTGCCGAATTTCAAGCTGTTCTTGCTTTTCTAATGTAACCGTTTTCGCGGGAATTAAACTATTATCTGTCCATAACGTCCATTTATTCTGTTGATTTCGCATATAACGTTGATTATTTGCTTCTGCGACTAAATAAAGCCCACTGTTAAAGCCGATATCTTCGTTAGCAATGTCTAAATCAAAGGTCACTTCAACGCGATCGGAATTTAAAAAAGTCGTGCCTTTCCCTGATACCTTATAGTTAATACTTGCTTTTCCAATCGATTTTTCCGCCACCGTCGGGATAAAATTATCCGCAAAAAGAGGACTGCAAGTCAATAAAAGCCCAGTAATAGATAATAATTTAGCGCATTTCATCGTATTTTCCTCGTGGCTTAACACGGTTTAATTTTATTCCTGAAGCACCGTTTCAGCATGAGTGTCGGGTTGCGATAGATAGGTTCCCAGTAAAATACCTCCCATAATCAGGACATAAACGATCGAAAGGGTGTAGCGTATTTTTTTACTGGTTTTATAAAGGCTCATACGACTTATAACCGATTTTGAAAATACAAACGATAAAGGTCGCATAAGGGTTCAATCATATTGCCTCGACGGCGAACCAGACCTAAGCTTTTTAATTTAAAGGCATCGCCGCTATTAATTAATAAAGGTTCATCACTGTGCATGACTTGTGCGGTCACGTCTTGCAAACCAACCTCTTCAATATTTAATAAATGGCGGCGTAAATGGTCATGATAAAGCCCTTCTTCGGTCGGTGCTATCGCTAAAAAATCCGCGAGTGTTAATCGTTGTTTGGCAATTTGGTAAAAACCTAATCGAACTAAATAAGGATGCCCATCCACCATTTTTATAAATTGATCTAATTCCTGTTCTGATAAATTTAAACCATGAACGTTCATTAAGGAGACAATTTGTTCACGCGTAAACTCAGGCAACTCAATCGGCAACCCCACATTAAACGGCGATTGGTTTAAGTGTAGTGGAATATATACTTCTTGAGAATGCGTAATCACCATTCGTAAATTTTTCCACACAGGATGGTTTTTACTTTTTTCATGCCATGCACGCAATAATCCCAAGCAATCACTGGCAATTTCAGTGTGTTGAAACACCACATCGACTTCATCTAACCCCAATGTTAAAGGGCCATCTTTTAATAAATATTTTTGAAAATAATTACTGGCTTTACTTTTTGCACCTAAAACCCCTTTCCAATAGGTTTCAAGATTTTCATCCATCCCTAAACAATCCGCAGTCGCCGCACAAAACCATTGTAATAAAATATCTAAACTTGCAAAAATTTCACTATCAGCCTCTTGAAAAGATAACACCGCAATGCGTTGTTTACCTGAGGATTCCGCATGATTTAAAACCCGAGATAATAACGAGGTTTTGCCCATTTGTTTGGGGGCTTTAATGCGAATCAAGGCGTAAGGGTTTTCAATGGTTTGATAGCAATCTCTTTCAATAGGGAACCGTTCTACATAAAAAGCGGAATCAATCGGCACCTGTCCTTCTGGCTCTTCAATATCAGTAGGAATAGCAATATTTGACGTATTATTATTCGTATTTGAGGCTGTTTTTCGCGCTAACACAGGGGTTTGAAATTCATTAATACCCGCGAGATCAATCGCACTGCACCCAAATCTATAAGCACTGTCGATCGGTTCACCACTAAACAAGGCACGATAAAACCCTTTGGCAAAAATGACGGCGGCTTTATCCCCAATAGGGGCATTCATCCCAATTACATAGTCTAAATGTTGGGCAATCGCATGCGCTTGAGGCTCACTATTACAGGCATTTAACAACACGCATTTAATACGACCTGCAAATAATTTAAAAAAATCGGTTAACGAATCTTGATGAATAAATAACGTATCATTACTTTGATCCTGAAAATATAAACCATCTTGCTCTCCATGCCCACTAAAATGCACAATATCAGGGGAAAAATCCAATAATTGCTG
>JAGLEW010000135.1 GCA_023144875.1 Methylococcales bacterium | reverse complement strand
TAAAGCTAATGGCTTCGCCTTCTGCGCCAAAACGTGCGGTACGACCAATTCTATGAACATAGTCTTCAGCATCTTGCGGTAAATCATAGTTAAAAACATGAGAAACATCCGCAATGTGCAAGCCTCTCGCCGCCACATCGGTAGCAATCATTAAGTTGAGTTTATCTTCTTGAAAAGCGCTTAGTAATTTTTGACGTTTATCTTGAGGCACATCGCCACTTAAAACCGCGACTTTATGGTCATTGGCGCGTAAATACCGATCCAGTTTTTCAGCGCATCGTTTCGTATTGACAAAGACAATACTGCGTTTTGGGTTGCGGTGCTTTAATAAGCCCAATAATAATGGAATTTTTTGCTCATTTGCAGGGCAAAAAGCACTTTGCTTAATAGAGGTTGACGTTACTTGTTCGGTTTCTATTTTTACCGTCACAGGATTGTTCATATGCTCATAGGCTAATTCAGTCACCTTATAAGATAAAGTCGCCGAAAATAACATACTTAGACGTTTTTCAGGCTCAGGCATACGGCGTAATAAAAAACGTATGTCTTTAATGAAACCTAAATCAAACATGCGATCAGCCTCATCTAAGACCATGACTTGGATATGCTCAAGACTAAAAATTTTCTGCCGATAAAAATCAATAATTCGTCCAGGTGTACCGATGATAATATCGGTATTGGCTTTGATGCTGTCCATTTGTTTTTTGTAATCAGTACCGCCGTAGATTAAAGCAAACTTTAAATTCAAATATTGTCCCAATTGCACCGCATCTTTGTGAATTTGAATCGCTAATTCTCGTGTTGGGGCAATGATAATGGCACGGGGGTTTTTTATTTTTTCACTTTCATCATTAATCAACTTTTGAAAGGTGGCTAATAGAAAGGTAGCGGTTTTCCCTGTTCCTGTTTGTGCTTGCCCCATCACATCTCGTTCGCGCAAGGAAATAGGTAGGGTTTTATCTTGAATAGGGCTGCACAATTTAAAGTTGGCGGCCTTTAAACCTTTTAGGATCGTGTCAGATAGTTCTAAATTACTAAAGCGTGTTTGAGTTAAATGTGTATTGTTCATAGTTATAGGATAACTTAAAAACTAATTTGATTAAAATTGATTGACAAGATAACGCTAATTCTCCTATAGTCGCAGTTTTTAGAATTTCGGAGAAATAGTGTGAGCGACTCAGTCCTTTCTGTAACGGATGATCAATTTAATGAAGTGGTTCTTAAAGCAGGAATGCCTGTATTAGTCGATTATTGGGCTGAATGGTGCGGTCCTTGCAAAATGATTGCCCCCATTTTAAGTGAGATTGCAGATGACTATGCAGGTAAAATCATCGTAGCTAAAATTAACATTGATGATAATCCTGAAACACCTCAGCAATATGGGGTTCGCGGCATTCCAACCTTGATGATTTTTAAAGATGGTGAAGTGGAAGCAACCAAAGTCGGTGCTTTATCAAAATCAGAACTGGCTCAATTTATTGAGACAAATCTTTAATCTCAACGCGTTATTCTATAAAATCAGATTCGCCATAAAATGCTTGGACGTATCTGATTTTTTGCGTTATAATTTCTAGTCACAATATAAAGGTTACACCCCTTGTAACCTTAACAACCGTCAATCTATCACTATTCTTCTTACTTACCCAACAACCTAAATGAAGGTTGTCCACGGATTTTTCGTCGTTTTTATATCCAAAATATCCCATATTATATGAATCTTACCGAGTTAAAGTTAAAAGCCATTGGTCAAATTATCGAAATAGCAGAGTCTTTAGGGTTAGACAATGTTGCCAGAACTCGAAAGCAAGAGCTTATTTTTGCTATTTTAAAAGCCCAAGCAAAAAGCGGTGAAGATATTTTTGGCGATGGTGTTTTAGAAATATTACAAGATGGCTTTGGTTTTTTACGAACCCCCGGATGCTCCTATTTAGCAGGGCCTGATGATATTTATATTTCACCGAGCCAAATTCGCCGTTTTAATCTGCGTACGGGTGATACCATCAGCGGTAAAATTAGGCCACCTAAAGACAGTGAGCGTTATTTTGCGATGCTGAAAGTTGAAAAAATCAATTATGAACCGCCTGAAAATGCGAAACATAAAATTCTTTTTTCCAATTTAACCCCATTATTTGCTAATAAACGTTTTGTATTAGAGCAAGGCAATGGTACCAGTGAAGATTTAACAGGTCGTATTATTGACCTTATTGCCCCCATAGGTAAAGGTCAGCGTGGTTTAATTGTATCTCCTCCTAAAGCGGGTAAAACCATGATATTACAGCATATCGCACATGCGATTGCTGAAAATAACCCAGAATGTTATTTAATTGTATTACTCATTGATGAGCGCCCTGAAGAAGTGACTGAAATGGAGCGCTGTGTGCGTGGAGAAGTTGTTTCTAGTACCTTTGATGAACCCGCTACTCGCCATGTACAAGTCGCCGATATGGTGATTGAAAAAGCACGACGTTTAGTCGAACATAAACACGATGTAGTTATTTTGTTAGATTCAATTACCCGTTTAGCTCGTGCTTACAATATGGTTGCTCCCTCTTCAGGTAAAATTTTATCAGGAGGGGTTGATGCCAATGCCTTAGAAAAACCAAAACGTTTTTTTGGTGCAGCACGTAATATTGAAGAAGGCGGCAGTTTAACCATCATTGCAACCGCTTTAGTTGATACAGGCTCTCGGATGGATGAAGTTATTTTTGAAGAATTTAAAGGCACGGGAAATATGGAATTGCATTTAGATCGAAAAATTGCTGAAAAACGTGTTTATCCTGCGATTAATATCAATCGTTCAGGCACACGCCGTGAAGAATATTTAGTCGACCCAACCGAGTTACAACAAACATGGATATTACGAAAAATATTGCAACCAATGGATGAAATGGCCGCCTCTCAATTTTTGTTAGGCAAACTAAAAGATTTTAAAACTAATGTGGACTTTTTCCTATCAATGAAGCGTAATTAACGCTTTTTCTTAGCCTTTTACTCAAAGAGATGATGCGTTTCATCCTATTTGGAACCTCTGCCTGTCATTTATGTGAGCAGGCAAACGACATATTAAGCCCTGTTTTGATTCAGTTTCCAAAGATTCAACTAGAATTAGTTGATATTGCTGAGCAAGTGCAATGGCAAGAACGATATGCTGTGAAGATCCCTGTTTTATATGATGTTAATACACAATCCGAGTTAAATTGGCCTTTTAATGAAACAGATATTACCACTTTTATAAGCAAATTAAACCATGATTGAAAATTACAGAATCGAAAAAGATAGTATGGGATCCGTTGGAGTGCCGTTTGATGCACTTTATGGTGCTCAAACTCAGCGTGCGGTTGAAAATTTTCCTATCAGTGGTTTGATGATGCCAGAAACCTTTATCAAAACCATTGCGCTGATTAAAAAAGCCTCGGCGACGGTCAATATTGAATTAGGTGAGTTAGATGCCTCAAAAGGGCAAGCTATTATTAGCGCTGCTAATTTATTACTTGCCGATGAACACAGTGAGCAATTCCCTATTGATGTGTTTCAAACAGGCTCTGGAACCAGCACTAACATGAATGTAAATGAAGTATTAGCCCATTTAGCCGCTAAAATTTCAGGGTTATCAATTGATGCGAATGATGATGTCAATAAGGGACAAAGTAGTAATGATGTGATTCCTACGGCAATTCATGTCAGTGCGAGTTTAGAATGTCAACGTCAGTTAATTCCAAGTTTACAGCATTTAATTACCGTCATTGATGCGAAAGCAGAAGCCGTTGCTGGCGTCACTAAAACAGGACGGACTCATCTAATGGATGCGATGCCTGTGCGTTTAAGTCAAGAATTAAATGGCTGGGCGTTGCAAATTCGAAAAGGTATTGAGCGTATTGAATCGACCTTACCAAGGCTTTATCAATTGGCACAAGGTGGAACTGCTGTTGGTACAGGTATTAATGCTCATCCAGAATTTGCACAAAAATTTGCAGATTGCTTGGGGGCAGAAATCAAATTACCCTTTAAACCAAATGCGTCTTTTTTTGAAAGTTTAAGCTGTCAAGATGCTATCGTTGAATTATCAGGGCAATGTAAAACCATTGCCATTAGTTTAATGAAAATATCGAATGATTTACGCTGGATGAATAGTGGTCCTTTAACAGGATTAGGCGAAATAGAACTAAAAGCTTTACAACCGGGTAGTAGTATTATGCCTGGAAAAGTAAACCCTGTTATTCCTGAAGCAGTAGCAATGGTCGCAGCGCAAGTGATTGGAAATGATGCAACGATTACGGTGGCAGGACAATCAGGCTCTTTTCAATTAAATGTAATGTTACCTGTGATTGCCTATAATATTTTGCAGAGTATTCAGTTATTATCAACGGCGAGTCGTTTATTGGCGGAAAAAGCTATTGCTGATTTTACAGTGCAAGAAGCTCATTTACAGGAAGCATTAGGGAAAAACCCGATCTTAGTGACGGCGTTAAATCCTATTGTTGGTTATTTAAAAGCGGCTGAAATTGCAAAAGCGGCTTATAAACAAAAAAGACCTATTGTTGACATGGCGCTTGAAATGACGGATCTAACGCGACCAGAACTGGAAAAGCTTTTAGACCCTGTGCATTTAACCGAAGGTGGTGTGAAATAATCTAAGGTTTTTTGTTTTCAGCTTCTTCAAGCAAGGCGGCTTCGGACTTCATTATCAGTGAAGCAAGGCAATTACCAACATTTTCAGTGTAATTTATGCGTGCTTGTTGTAACGCCTTAGGCGAACCAAAACTTGATGCAAGATCGGCTAAGGTTTTTTTAGGATCTTTTGATTTTGTTAACGTCAACATGGTGGTGTAATTTTGAAAGGCTTCCATACGCATAGGGTCAAAAGGAAATAAACCTGGCATTTTTTTAGAGGTTAAATCGACAACACAAGTGGTCATTTCTTGAGGATCAATTTTATAATCCTTAAGGTCTTTTTCTTGTTCCATTTCAGTTAAGATAGCGGTTTCGTATTGCTTTTGATCACTGCAGGACAATAAAAGCAAAGGCACTAAACATAAGCTAAGTCGTTTTTTCATAATATTATCATTGAAT
>JAGLEW010000134.1 GCA_023144875.1 Methylococcales bacterium | reverse complement strand
GGTTTGAATTAATTTATAATGGTAACAATATTATACGCACATGACCTGTTGCATGTTTAGCAAGTCAGATAAAAGAAGTGTTTTCTATTAACTGTAAAATTTATATTTTTTGAAACCAACTATGACAACTCAACGTTTTTTAGTGTTTAAGTCTTGCTTTCGACGTTTTTTATCGCTGAAAAACAGAGTCCTTTCTATTAAATATACCCACCCAAACTTACCACATCAATAAAAAGGAGGCCGTTTCTCAATGAAAAAAGCATTAGTTGTTGATGATAATAAAATAAACCGCCATTTATTGAATGTTTTATTAAAACGTAATGGTTATGAAGTGTTTGAAGCTGAAAATGGCTTACAAGCGGTTGAAAAATTTGTAGAGCATCAGCCTTTTATTGTTTTTATGGACTTAATGATGCCCGTAATGGATGGTATTGAGTCTTGCAAGCGTATCAAAGCATTATGCGAAGAAACTTCTTTTGTCCCTATTATTTTTGTAACGGCGGTTTCAGATGATGTCAAACTCTCCGAATGTATTGATTCAGGCGGCGATGATTTTATTGTCAAACCTGTTGATTTACGCATATTGCTGGCGCGAATAAAATCAGTGGAACGCTTATCGGTTTTATACAGTCGTTATCATGCCATGGTCGCCTCAACCCAAAGAGACCAAGAAGTTGCAAAAATGGTCTTTAATCAAGCCATCCTTGCAGATAGTCATAATTGTGGTGAAATTAAAACCTTATTAAAATCAGCCGAAATGTTTAGTGGCGATATTTTTTTAAGTGCAATGTCACCCTCTGGCGAATTGCATGTGATGTTAGCGGATTTTACGGGACATGGACTAAAAGCCGCTATTGGCGCACTTCCTGCATCAAACGTATTTAAAGCAATGATTGCAAAGGGGTTTACAGGCGATAAAATTTTAGCCGAAATGAATAATAAACTCAAACAAATACTGCCGATCGGAATGTTTATGGCTGTGCAGTATGTGGTTATTCGCAAAGAGCTTGATTATGCCTTGGTTTGTATCTGTGGAATGCCTGATGTCATTATTAAAAACACCAGTAAAATTAAGCAAAGAATTAATTCCGTCATTTATCCTTTGAGTGTTACCGCAAACATAAACTATAAGCCTTTATTTGAAAAAGTTCCTATTAGCACTGGCGATAGTATTATCATGTTCAGTGATGGTGTTATTGAAGCGACCAATCCCCAAAAAGAGCTTTTTGGTCAACCCCGACTAGAAGCATTGATAGAATCTGATACGCATCATAATGTAACTGTTGATATTAAAAATGCTTTAATACAGTTTTGTGAAGGTGGAAAAACAGAAGATGACATTAGTCTGGCTGAAATAATCTGTGCAGATGGCTTATTTGTACAGGCGGAAAAAACGGTAACCGCGACACAAGAAAAAGCAAAAGTCATTGAAATTCGAACCAACGATCAATGGGCATGGCATTATCAATTAACCCTAGCAGGGACAGAGCTTGTCAACCAAGACCCTATCCCTTTATTGATTACACAGCTCAAAAATATGGAAAAAAAGCTGGAGGATCATTTACAACCTTTATATACAATCCTCACTGAACTTTATGTTAATGCGCTGGATCATGGCATTTTACAATTAAACTCCACGTTAAAAAGTACCCCAGAAGGTTTTGGTGATTATTTTAATGAACGTGAAAAACGCTTAGAGACGCTGAAAACAGGAAATATTAGCTTTTCACTTAAGGGTTTTCGTAAAGACAAACAACTTAAGATTAAAATCACCATCATTGATAGTGGCGATGGTTTTGATATTTCTAAAGTATTAAATAAGCCCAGACTGACCGAAGAATTAGTATTGTATGGAAGAGGGATTATTTTAGTGGATGATCTTTGTCAGTCATTGGTTTATAGTGAACCTGGAAACAAAGTAGAAGTAGTTTACACGTGGAACGAAGAAAATTAGCGTTATTTTTTAATTAAACTTTTAACACAACAGACGATATTTTATGAGGAGAGGATAAATGGAAAGATACGATGATGATATAGACGATGATGACATTGAAATAATTTTTGAACCTAAAGGCTTTTTAGAAGAAGCCCCTGGTCGAAAATCATCTATGCGTGCAATGAGTTTTGTTTCACTATTAGCGAGCATTATGTTTGGCGTTATTAGCCTATTATTTTCGGCATCAGACGCTCAACAAACGGGTATTTTTCTGACCTTTGGTTTTTTATTAGCGGCATTTGCCCCTAAAGCATTACAAAAATTTGCAGAAACTCGTGTTTAAAAAAATTTAAAAAAAAGGCAACTGACCAACGGTTGCCTTTTTATATAAAACGTTTTAACGAATAACTAAGAAAAACAACCGCCCTTTTCTATTAATCCGCAACAAAATCTTTTTACTGGCTTTTTGTAAGATTTTATTAAGCCCTGAAATTGAAGACACTGCTTGTTTATTTGCCCCTAAAATAATATCCCCAGGACGCAAACCACTATAAACGGCAAAGGTATTAGGCTTCATACCAACAATCAAAACCCCCTGCCCGTTCCCATTATTTTCTAATTGCACCCCTTCTAGTAACTGGTGCCTTTTCGTCAGCCGAGAAGTTTGCTTTGGATCACTGACTTTTACTGTAAAATTCTTTAACGTTCCTTCTCGAATCACCGCGACATTAATTTGATCGCCAATTGATTTTATCCCAATACGACTGCGTAATTCACCCGATGATTTAGTGGATTTATTATCCACACTAACAATCACATCACCTTGTTGAATACCTGATTTTTGTGCCGAAGAACTCTCAACGACCCCCGTGACTAACACCCCTTGTTGGCCATTTTTTAAATTAAAAGCCTTACGTAACTCAACATTAATATCTTGAATAGTTACACCGATACGCCCCCGCTTTACCTCACCATATTGTTGTATTTGCTTAATACTTGCCTTTACCATATTAATAGGAATCGCAAAGCCTATGCCCACATTACCCCCTGATGGCGCAATAATCGCGGTATTAATCCCAATTAACTGTCCCTGTAAATTAACGAGAGCACCGCCTGAATTACCAGGATTAATAGACGCATCGGTTTGAATAAAATTTTCATAACCTTCTATGCCTAAGCCTGTTCGACCTAATGCACTGATAATTCCTGTTGTAACCGTTTGCCCCAAGCCAAAAGGATTGCCAATCGCCACAGCAAAATCACCGACTTCTAAAATATCAGAATTAGCTAACGGAACTTGGCTTAAATTATCGGCTTTAATTTGTAATAAAGCGATGTCTAATTCAGGATCATGACCAATAATTTTTGCAGGAAAACTACGGCCATCAATCAAAGCAATCTGGACTTCATCAGCATTATTCACCACATGATGATTCGTAACAACTAAGCCTTTTTCTCGATCAATAATAACACCAGAACCTGCACTTTTTTGGCGTTTTTGAGCGGGTTTTTGCTGACGCTGCTGTTGTTGTGGCACTTGAAAAAAATGACGGAAAAAAGGATCATTAAACAAAGGGTTATAAGCTTCTTGAGTGGTTGAAAAAGTTGAAATATTCACCACCGCAGGATTAACCCGTTTTAACATAGAAGACAATGACGGCAATGCAGTACCATTAGAATCATAAACGGGCAAAGCCGCCTGTAAAGAGGTTGTAAAGACACCGAACAAAAGTAAGATCAAAATCTTATAGCGAGATAACATGGCAAAATTCCTAATAATTAAACGAAAGAGGACGTATAAAATATATAGCGATTCATACAAAATTCAAGGGTAAATACCGTGTTTTTTATTTAATAGCCATAAATTTAGTGATGCAATCTTATAAATTCTTTAATTGTTCCTTAATCATCCGCTTGAGAACCTTGATTCTCAATACTAAGTTTATACAAAAAACAGTCGTAATGGTTTGGGTAACGGCGATGTTGAATATCAATAATAAAGCGATTTTTTATCTTTGGGAAATAAATAAAAGCGGCTATTTGTCAAGTTCCGATAGGTGATTTATATCAAAAAATTACCTGTTTTTCAAAACGTCAACAGAGCCTAAGCTGTTTATCAGTTTCTTTTTGAGAAATAGCAAGGCTTGATACCAGCTCTTTAAGTTCATCATCAGTCATTTATTTCCACTATTTTAATTTAACTTATTTTAAAAAAATGCTTACGCTATTTTCTTTAATTTACTTAACCCATTTGGTTTTTTAACCATTTCAATGCGGGTTTTAATGCGTTTTTTAATGCCATCGACATGTGAAATAACGCCGACAGTTTTGCCTTGGGTTTGTAAATTTTGTAAGGTGCTAATGACGGTATAAAGGCTTTCTGAGTCTAAATTTCCAAAGCCTTCATCTAAGAATAAAAAATCCACGCTTTTGCCATTGTTGGCCAACTCTGACAAGCCTAATGCCAAGGCTAAACTGATGACGAAGCGCTCCCCGCCTGATAGAGATTCGGGGGAAAGGCGACTGTTTTGCTGTTTTGTATCTTCAATTTCTAAGGCAAGTCCATTGTCACTAGGTGCTTGTCTTAAATAATAACGCCCGCTAATTTTTTCTAAAATAGCATTGGTTTGCGATAATAATTGAGTTGCCATTTTTAACTGTACTCGTCGGCGAAAAACAACGCCATTTTCTTGGCTTTGTTGTAAATTTTCAGACGCTTTAGTAAATTTTTGTTGTTGCTGTTCGAGTTTTTCGTTTAATTGGCTTCGTCGTTGGTGTGCTGATTGTTGCTGTTGTTGTTTGTTTTTTAAGGTACGAACTTCGGCTTTAGCAATGCTGATTTTTTCGGTTAAGGACTGTTCTTGTAAGGCGAGTGTTTCTAATTTATCTTCTGAATACGCCTGACTTTTTTTCTCAGCCAATTTCACCTGTAATTGCTGATGTTCGGTTTCTAAATAAGCCGCTTGCTGTTGAAAGTCGGCATGTTTTTTGGCGACCGATGTCTCTTCTTCTATTAATACTAAGGCTTCTTTGACATCGGAAATACTCGCAAATGGGCTTTGGTGTAATTGTTCAGTTAAGGTTTGTTCCAGCACTTTATTTTTTTGTGTCTCGGCTTCAAGGAGTTGTTTTTCTTCAAGGATACTGTCTTGTTTTTCTACTTGTGATAACAATAACCCCACGACTTCTTCTTTTGCTAACACAGTGGAGTTTTGCTCAATATTATCACTGAGTTGTTTTACTTTTTGTCGATAGACGAGGCGTTTTTCTTCTAATATGCTTAATGATTTTTTAATTGATTGTCGTTGTTGTTGATAATTTTTATAATCTTGAGCTTGCGTTTGTAACCGTTGTTTTAAGACCTCATCTTGACCTTGAATAGGCATTTTTTCACCTAAAATTTCCAGTTGTGCCAAGGTTTTAGTCGATAGTGTTTTTTCATCAGAACTTACTTGTTCTAATTGTGTTTTGAGTTGTTCAAGTTGTTGCGGTAGTTGTGCGACTTGTGTGGTTTGCTGGTTTAATTCTTCTTTTAACCGTTTCCCTTGATCGGATTGATAGCTTAATGATGAGGTTAATTTTTTAATAACAGCTTGTTGTTTTTCAAAGAGGGTGACTTGTTTTTTTGCTTCTTTGAATTCTGTTTCTTCTTGTTTTAATAGTTTTTTCATTAACTCAAAATTATCCATACCCATTCCATTGCCTGCAACATTAAGTTTGTTACTTAAAATGTGCCAGTGAGATTGGTTTTTTTGAATACTTTGGCTTTTATCAATATTTTTAAGTTTTTTCTTTTCGGTATTAAAAATTTGATTTTTAATTTTATCGGCTTGTGAAACTAAGTTTTTTAATTTAAAAGATTGTTCTTTTAACGCTTGTTGAGAGTCGGTTGCTCTGGGTGGTTTTTTGGCAAAAGGGTGATCGACAGAACCGCATAAAGGACAGGGTTTATCGGTTTCTAAATGCGTGCGTTGTTGCTGCATTTTTTGTAATAATTGCTCATTAATAATTGCTTTTTCTAAAGTGTTTCTTAAAAATTGCGTCTCACTAATTTGTTGTGTTAATAAGCTGGCTTGCTCGGTTAATACTTCAACCTGTTCACTTTCATCAACGGTTTTTTTCGTGCTAAAAAAACTTAAAAAGTTACTTTTAGTGACACGATGGTTTACTTTGGCTAACGCTTGCAGTTCTTTAAAATTTTGTGTGCGTTGTTGTTGCTGTTCTAGGCGATGTTGACGTTCAAAAAGGGGGGATTCCTCTTTCATTAGGCTTAAAGTCGATTCGACTTCGGCTAAATCTTGTTTTATAAGCAAAACTTCTGCCGCTTTATCGGCTTCTTTGATTTGGGTTTTTTCAAGTATCGCTTGAACTTCAGTGGTTTTTTTTTCTACCGCACTGCATTGTGAGGTTAAGGTTTGTACGTTTTGGGTTAATTGTTGGAGTTTTTGGGTTTCAGGAAAACCTTCTAATAAGGTTTCATTGCCTGAGTGAGTGTCTAACCACTGCTCAACTTTTGTTTGTTGTAATTTTTTAGTGGCAATATCTTTATCAATCAAACTAATCGAACTTTTTTCAGTTTTTAAATCAACATTTTTTTGTTTTACTTGATAGCGTAATTCATCAATCACCTGTTTTTGTTCGCCAGGGTCTATATCTTTAACGTGAATCGCTTTTACCTGCGTTTGTGGTAAACGCTGTTGTTTTTCGGTTAATTGTCGGGACTCATGCTGATGATTTCTGAGCGTACTTTGGCATTGCTTGGTAATTTGTTGTTGTGCCTCAATGTTATTCACCGCGTTTTTAAATTCAGTTGCAGGTTTCAATTCTTTGATGCGTTGTAGTTTTTGTTGCGTTTGCTCAATACTATTTTGGTAGCTATTTTGTTTTTGTTCAACCACAGTTATTTTTTGAGCCAATGTTTCTATTTGTTGCTGTTGCTCAAGTTGTGCGTTAATTTGCTGTTGTTGTTGTGTAAACGCTATAATTTGCGATTCAAAATCGGCTAAATCTTGTTCACTGGCTTCTATGCTGACCTCACTGCTGTCTGGTAAGGTATTTAGGTCGGTTTTTATTTGATTTAAGGCCTGTTCAGATTGCTGTTTTTTAGTGCTAAGTTGTTGTTTATGCTCTGCGTAAATATCTTGGCTACTCATTTTTTCCAAAATATCCATGCGTTCATTATCCAAGGCATTTAAAAAGGCGGAAAAATCCCCTTGTGCCAATAGAATAGAGCGACTGAAATTATGAAAATCCATGCCCATAATATCGCTGATTTTAGTCGAGACATCTCCGACACTTGATTCGAGTAATGTTTCTTCACCATCCATTGAAAATAATTGCATAATGGGATCGGATAAAGCCCCATCGGTTTGATTGTTTTGACGGTTTACTTGCCAGCGACTGCGATATTTTTTACCGTCTAATGAAAATTCAACTTGAGCAAACGTTTCGACTGCATTATGCGTCATCACATAATCGGCGGGGCGATCAAAGCGAAAGGTCTCACCATAAAATGCCAAACTCAACGCATCTAAAATACTGGACTTTCCTGAACCATTGGGGCCCGTAATCGCAAAAACACCGCCTTTTAACAGGGGTTTTTTTTGAAAGTCAATCAGGCTTTCGCCCTCTAAGGAGTTGATGTTTTTAAAAAAAAGCGTTAATAATTTCATGGTAAATACATTTTTTTAGAGGGCTTATAGAATAGTTTTATGAGCGCATTATAACCTTAAACACCAATCCCATTATGACGTAATAATGCCTCAATGTTTGGTTCACGACCGCGAAAATTTTTGTACAATTCCATCGCATCGCAACTGCCGCCTTTTTCTAAAATTTGCGTTAAAAAAGCCTCGCCTGTGGCAGAATCAAAAATACCTTTTGCTTCAAATAATGAATAGGCATCGCTGGATAAGACTTCCGCCCATTTATAACTGTAATAGCCTGCCGCATAACCGCCTGCAAAAATATGCGAAAAAGCGTGGGCAAAGCGATTAAAATCAGGGGCTGAAATAACAGAAACTTGTGCGCGAATGTTGTTTAAGGTTTCGTAAATACGTCCGCCTATTTCAGGGTCAAAATTTTGGTGGATTTTAAAATCAAATAAACTAAATT
>JAGLEW010000133.1 GCA_023144875.1 Methylococcales bacterium | reverse complement strand
TAACCTCTGGCGATAAACATAAAACCGATATATTAATTAATGATTTTCGTCCTAGACGATTGGACAATAGCTACGTTGATGAAACTCAGCATAAAATCGTTTATCTTTGCCCCAAATATGTCACCGATAAAACACCAGAGCCGTATCAAGAATGGTTGAAAGTTATCAATGACAGCTTAGATAAGCAAGTTGAAGAAACCGATTATAATAATAAAATTATTCAAGAAATTTGTTCTTTAATTCAAACAAAGGCAATAAATCCCGTAGAAGCGGCTCGAATGAAAGAGGAGTATTCAGAGGAGCAATATTTACGAAACGAACGAGAGAAAGGGAAATCTGAAGGCATTGAGCAGGGAATTGAACAAGGCATTGAGCAAAATAAATTAAAAATGGCTAAAAATTTATTAAAAGCCAATATGGAAGTAAATTTTATTTGCGAAACAACAGGATTAAGCAAAGATATTGTTCAGCAATTAAAAACGTAGAGTGGGTTTATAACTCAATAACAAATTAAAAGGGTAGTGTTCCCTTTTAATTCGTTCATATCTGCTTGATATTTCAATGCAATGAAACAAGCGGCAACAATACCCCCCTTAATGAGCGGTGATAGTGGTTTTACTTTTAGTTTTTGCCTTGGATTGATTATTTGCTACCGTTTTTTTGATTGGCTTAGGGGTATATTGCAGCGCCAGTTCAAACACTTCATCAATCCATGACACACAATGAATATTTAAATTTTCTTTAATGTTATCAGGAATATCCGCTAAATCTTTTTTATTATCCGCAGGAATTAAAACTTCGGTAATCCCTCCTCGGTGTGCGGCTAATAATTTTTCTTTTAATCCCCCTATAGGCAATACTTGACCGCGTAAGGTAATTTCACCGGTCATAGCGACATTGGCGCGTACGGGAATTTTTGTAAGGGCTGAGACAATAGCGGTACACATACCAACGCCTGCACTAGGGCCATCTTTAGGGGTTGCGCCTTCTGGAACATGGATATGAATATCTTGAGTTTGAAAGCTTTTATCACTGATGCCTAAAATATTGGCACGGCTTCTCACCACCGTCACCGCCGCTTCAATGGATTCCTTCATTACATCGCCCAATGTTCCTGTAGCGGATTGTTTGCCTTTCCCTGCAATCACAGCAGTTTCAATGGTTAATAATTCACCACCGACCTCTGTCCATGCTAAGCCTGTCACTTGTCCTATTTGATCGCTTTCTTCAGCAACGCCATAGTCAAAACGCTTAACGCCTAAATAATCTTCTAAATTTTTGTCGGTGATAAATACTTGATCGCTATCATCACTCAATAATAAATTTTTAACGACTTTTCGGCAAATTTTTGAGACTTCTCGCTCTAAACTTCGAACCCCTGCTTCGCGTGAATAATAACGAATAATATCGCGTACCGCAGGCATTGAAATATCAATTTCGGTTGCTTTTAGGCCGTTATCTTTAATTTGTTTTGGAATTAAAAATCGTAATGCGATATTAATTTTTTCATCTTCGGTATAACCCGCTAATCGAATAACTTCCATTCTGTCTAAGAGTGCGGGGGGGATATTCATGGTATTTGCGGTCGCCACAAACATGACATCGGATAAATCAAAATCGACTTCTAAATAATGATCGGCAAAGGTATGATTTTGTTCAGGGTCTAAGACTTCCAACAACGCAGAGGCGGGGTCGCCGCGAAAATCATCGGCCATTTTATCAATTTCATCTAATAAAAACATAGGATTACGTGTTTTTGCTTTCGATAAATTTTGTAAAATTTTTCCAGGCATTGAACCAATATAAGTGCGTCTGTGACCTCGAATTTCAGCTTCATCACGCACCCCACCGAGTGCCATCCGAATATATTTTCGATTGGTAGCTCGCGCAATAGATTGTCCTAATGAGGTTTTTCCCACTCCTGGAGGTCCTACTAAACAAAGAATGGGGCCTTTGAGTTTTCTCATCCGTTGTTGCACCGCAAGATATTCTAAGATTCGTTCTTTTACTTTTTCTAAGCCATAATGTTCGGTATCTAAAACTGACTCGGCAATTTTTAAATCATGGCGAATTTTGGTTTTTTTCTTCCAAGGAACATTGAGCATCCATTCTAAATAGTTGCGAACCACCGTTGCTTCTGCTGACATTGGTGACATTAATTTGAGCTTATTTAATTCGGCGTTGGCTTTTTCTTTTGCTTCTTTCGATAAACCTGCTTTCGCAATTTTTTGTTCTAATTCTTCAATTTCATTGCTCGCACCTTCCAATTCTCCCAGCTCTTTTTGAATAACCTTCATTTGTTCATTCAAATAATATTCACGCTGGTTCTTTTCCATTTGTTTTTTAACGCGCCCTCGAATTCGTTTTTCAGTTTCTAAAATATCCAACTCACCTGCCATTAACTCCATCAGGGTTTCAATACGGATAACAATGTCACTGAGTTCTAAAATTACCTGCTTGTCTTCAATTTTTAAATCGGCATAGGCAGCAATGGTATCGGCTAAACGGCCAGGTTCATGAATTCCCATGACCAAATTAAAAACTTCGGGGGGTATTTTTCGGTTTAATTTAAGGTAATCTTCAAAGGCTTTAGTCACGGTACGTTGCAAGGCTTCCATGGTTTTTTCGTCTAAGTCAAAGCTTTCTTCCACAGGGCTTGCCGAGGCTAAAAGATAGTCATCATTCAACTGATAATTTTCGATATGACAGCGACTAAAGCCTTCAACCAATACCTTTACGGTGCCATCGGGTAATTTTAGCAACTGTAAAATATTGGCTAAGGTTCCAACATTATGTAAACTTTCAGTCTCTGGCTCGTCTATTTCAGGACTTTTTTGCGTGACTAATAAAATTTGTTTATTATCTGCCATCGCGGTTTCTAACGCTTGAATGGATTTTTCGCGCCCTACAAATAAAGGGATAACCATGTGAGGGTAAACGACTACATCTCTGAGTGGTAAAACGGGGAAAAAGGGCGTGTCATCATTAAATTCAGTCATGAAATTACCGTATTGAACGTAAGAAAAATAAAATAAATTGTTAACAAATATGGGGGCATTTATTAAAATAGCAAGTTTAAGTCTGCTTCCAATTTAAGGTTTCATTTGCTTTTAAGGGCGTAATTTGAATATCATTTTCACCATAGTAAGGTGGAATTTTCCACAATTTTTTTTCTAAGGTAATGGTCTCGGTATTGCGGGCTACGCCGTAAAAATCTGCCCCATAAAAAGATGCAAACGCTTCCAGCTTATCCAACGCATTTTCTTTTTCAAAGGCTTCAGCATACAGTTCAACCGCGGCAAATGCTGAATAACAACCTGCACAGCCACAAGCATTTTCTTTTAAAGTGGTAAGATGTGGAGCGCTGTCCGTACCTAAGAAAAATTTAGGGTTACCACTGGTGGCGGCGATAATTAATGCCTGTTGATGGCTTTCGCGTTTTAAAATCGGCAAACAATAATAATGAGGTTTGATACCGCCGACTAATAATGCATTTCGATTAAAAAGTAAATGTTGTGGGGTAATGGTAGCGGCAATTTTTTTTGAAGCCGATTCCACAAATTGTACCGCTTCTTTCGTGGTCACATGTTCTAAGACAATTTTTAATTCAGGAAATTTCACGACCATCGGGATTAAATGAGTGTCGATAAAAAGGCGTTCACGGTCAAAAATATCGGTATTACTCTCCGTGACCTCGCCATGAATTAATAAAGGCACTTTATGGGTTTGCATCGCCTCTAAAATTGGGTAAATAGCGGTTAAATTATTAACCCCCGATGCTGAGTTCGTGGTCGCCCCTGCTGGGTAGAGTTTTAACGCATAAATAAATGGATTTTCTGCAACCTTTTGAATATCCTCGACTGACGTTTGAGGGGTTAAATAAAGGCTCATTAGCGGTTCAAAACTTGAATTATTTGGTCGCGCTTGTAAAATTTCTTGTCGATAATGTAAAGCATCATCAACGGAAACCACGGGTGATTTTAAATTCGGCATAATCATGGCGCGTTTAAATTGACGGGCGCTATGAGCAAGCACAGTTTTTAAAATGTCACCATTTCTTAGGTGCAAATGCCAATCATCGGGTTGAATAAGCGTTAATGTCTTCATTATCTGGGTACTTTTTTGTAAAATAAGATTTATCTTAGCCTAAGGGTGTTGAAAATCTCAAACAATACTCTTATTTACCTTATTATTTTGTGGAAATTGTATGCCTATTTATGAATATCAATGCCAGTCTTGCGGACATAAGCTCGAAGCCTTGCAAAAAATGAGTGCCGCTGTGTTAACCGATTGCCCCGCTTGTTCAAAATCTGAATTAAAAAAAATAATTTCGGCAGCAGGTTTTCGTTTAAAAGGCAGTGGCTGGTATGAAACCGATTTTAAAAGCGGTTCTAAAAAAAATCTTGCAAGTAATGAGACTCATAAATCAAAATCTGCCGCAAAAAAAACGAACGGCAAAGACAGTAGTTGCAAAAAATAATTCCCTTTTCTGGTTGTAGAAAAGATTCATTTTAGCCTTTAATTTTTAAGAGAAAACCTATGCGTAGCCACAAATGTGGAGAATTGAACACCGCTCATTTAGATGAAATTGTAGACCTGTGTGGATGGGTACATCGCCGCCGAGATCATGGTGGGGTGATTTTTATTGATTTACGAGACCGAGCGGGGTTGGTTCAAATCGTTTTTGATCCTGATACCGTGGAAACCTTTGCGATGGCTGAAGGGGTGCGCAGTGAATATGTCTTAAAAGTACAAGGACGAGTCCGCAATCGCCCCGAAGGTACGGTTAACCCAAATATGGGTACCGGTGAAATTGAAGTTTTGATTAAAGAAATCGAAATTTTAAATAAATCAGAAACCCCACCATTCCCCATCGAAAGTGACATCGAAGTCAACGAAGATACGCGTTTGCGTTATCGTTATATTGATCTTCGCCGTACCGAAATGCAAACTAAAATGCGTTTTCGTCGGGATGTTTCTCGGTATTTACGCAACTTTTTGGATGATCGAGATTATTTTGAAGTTGAAACGCCGTATTTAACCAAAGCCACCCCCGAAGGGGCGCGCGATTATTTAGTCCCTAGTCGTACCCATGAAAATTCATTTTTTGCATTGCCACAGTCCCCACAACTCTACAAACAGTTGCTGATGATTTCAGGCATGGATAAATATTATCAAATCGTGCGTTGTTTTCGGGATGAAGATTTACGGGCAGATCGCCAACCTGAATTTACCCAGCTAGATATTGAAACCTCGTTTATGAATGAGGTTGATATTATGGCAGTGATGGAAGAAATGATTCGAGAGGTGTTTAGTAAAACCTTAGGGGTTGCATTGCCAGAAGAATTTCCACAAATTACTTACCATGATGCTATGCGTCGTTTTGGTTCCGATCGTCCTGATTTACGCATTCCATTGGAATTAGTGGATATTGCCGATGAAATGAAAGACGTTGACTTTAAAGTATTTTCAAAGCCTGCCAATGATGTTAATGGTCGTGTGGTAGCGATGCGTTTACCTGAAGGTAATAATTTAAGCCGTAAAGACATTGATGGCCTGACTAAATATGTCAGTATTTATGGTGCGAAAGGCTTGGCATATATTAAAGTCAATGATCGTGATGGCGGCATTGAAGGGTTACAATCGCCGATTGTTAAATTTGCGCCTGCGGATGTTTGGGAACGTGTTTTAGAAAAAACCAACGCGCAAACGGGTGATTTAATTTTCTTTGGGGCGGATAAAACCAATATTGTTAACGAAGCGATGGGGGCATTGCGGGTTAAATTAGGCATAGATCGTGGCTTAATTGACGGTAAATGGAAACCTGTGTGGGTGATTGATTTCCCTATGTTTGATTGGGATGATAAATCACAGCGTTGGAACGCCATTCATCATCCATTTACC
>JAGLEW010000132.1 GCA_023144875.1 Methylococcales bacterium | reverse complement strand
GCCTATGATTTAGTCTTAAATGGCACCGAAGTGGGCGGCGGTTCGATTCGTATTCATAAAACCGACATGCAAGCCTCGGTGTTTAAATTATTAGGCATTAGTGATGAAGAAGCTCGCGAAAAATTTGGCTTTTTATTAGAAGCCTTGAAATATGGCTGTCCACCGCATGGCGGCATTGCCTTTGGTTTGGATCGCTTAGTGATGTTAATGACCGAGTCCAATTCCATTCGTGAAGTGATTGCCTTTCCAAAAACGCAAACGGCAGCGTGTCCGTTAATGAGTTCGCCCGCACAAGTGAGTGATGCGCAATTACGAGAATTAGGCATTAAATTACGTCGCCCTAACGATGAAACATCCGTTTCGTAACCCACTTTAAAAAAGGCTAGAGACTTATGACCACATTATTCCGCTATCTTGCGCTGTGTGTATTTGAAGGAAACCCCGCTGATCTTGTGCCTTCAAAAGCCTTTATGCGGAATAATGCCCTCTATTATTTTCTGTCGGGTTGGTTGGTTGAAGGTCTCATCGCTGACCCTGCGGACGGTTTATTAGAAGTGCTTTTACGCATCGTCATGGCTTTTTCACTGATTAGTATTTTTTTATTAGTGACGAAACGATGGGAAATTTTTTATCAATTATTCACCGCGATTTTTGTCTGTGAAAACTTGATTATGACCTTGGCAACCGCAACCGAGGCGTTGGAATTTTATATGACCATGAAACACGTTGAACATGGCGAGTTGATTGCGATTAGTATTGCCGTGTTATTAGTCGTGTGGTATGTGAGTATTGTGGGTTATATTTTGAGGCAGTTTTTCCACTTCAGTGTTAGAGATAGTCTTTTATTCTCAACAAGTTATTTTGTATTAACGTATGGATTGCCAATGATGGCACTGGATATGTAATCGTATGTCAAAGGATGCTAAACAACAAACAGAACACTGGTTAAATCGTTTTATTATTGGGCATAATGTTTGCCCCTTTGCTCATGCTGTGGTTGAAAAAGGGCAAGTTTTTTATGCGTTAGACAGCCATATTGAAACCGAAGCGTGTTTGCATCAACTGATCGAGGAATGTCAGCGCTTAGACGAGCAAGACGCGATTGAAACCACCTTAATTATATATACGCACTCTTTGAAAACATTTGATGATTTTTTAGCGTATTTAGAAATTGCCAATGCACTTCTTATCGCTCAACATTATGAGGGTGTTTATCAGTTAGCCAGCTTTCACCCCGATTATTGTTTTGAAGGTTTAGACGAGGACGATGCGGCGAATTATACCAATCGTTCTCCTTTTCCAATGTTGCATCTGATTCGTGAAAAGAGTCTTGAACGGGTTTTAAAATCCTATCCACATCCTGAAGATATTCCTGAGCGAAATATCACATTAACTCGTCAACTCGGTACGGCGGCGTTAAAAGCTTTATTAGCCGACATAAAATTGGCGAATTATCCCTAATCTTCATATGCAAGTATTTTTATTGTATTGATAACCCCTTTCTACTCCTTGAGTTGCTGAACAATATCTTTATTTAATCCTGTGGTTTCACAAATAAAATCTACCGTTATGTTAGCTTTTAATAAATTTTTAGCCATTTTTAATTTATTTTGTTCAATGCCTTCCTCAATGCCTTCAGATTTCCCTTTCTCTCGTTCGTTTCGTAAATATTGCTCCTCGGAATACTCCTCTTTCATTCGAGCTGCTTCTACAGGATTTATTGCCTTTGTTTGAATTAAAGAACAAATTTCTTGAATAATTTCATGGTTATAGTCGGTTTCTTCAATTTGTTTGTTTAAGCTGTCATTGATGACTTTTAACCATTCTTGATAGGGCTCTGGCGTTTTATCGGTGACATATTTTGGGCAAAGATAAACGATTTTATGTTGTGTTTCATCAACGTAGGTATTGTCCAACCTTTTGGGACGAAAATCATTGATTAATATATCGGTTTTATGTTTATCGCCAGAGGTTAAAACCACAATCGTATACACATCCATTTCAGGTTTATAATCATAGGCACTGACCGTTTGCTCTAATAATGCTACACAATGATAATGCAAAAAACGGT
>JAGLEW010000131.1 GCA_023144875.1 Methylococcales bacterium | reverse complement strand
TTACCATTTTCAGCCATCGCTTCACCAATACTCTGTAAGGATTCTTCAACCGCCGCATCCACAAAACCACAGGTATTGATTACCACTAAATCGGCCTCTTGATAAGTCCCTGAGACTTGATAACCTTCAACCCGTAATTTGGTTAAAATTTGCTCACTATCAACTAACGCTTTTGGACAGCCTAAACTGATAAATCCAACATGAGGTGCGGCATCTGACATACATTACCTAATTTATTTAAAAAATGACCCCATTATACAAGCTACGGCGACCGAAGGCGTGATGGATATTGTTATACTATGAACCCTTAATTTGAAATAAAGCATGGAAGGTAGTTTGCGTACTTTTTTTATCACAGCCTATGAATTTTTACTGGTCGCATTGGGTTTTCTTTATTGGGGGATCGTTGGAATTTCTATTAGTCTATTAAGCTTTTTTTTATCGCCACTGTTACCTAAAAAATATTCAAAACCGTGTGGTCGGTTTTTATTGAAACATGCCTTTGTCATTTTTGTGCATTATTTAAAAATCACAGGGTTTATTATTATTGACGATCAGGCATTAAATAAAATACAGGCTTATAAAGGGGGGGCGATTATTGCCCCCAATCATATTGCGTTGTGGGATGCCGTGTTTATTATTGCGAAAATCCCTGAAAGCGTTTGTATTATGAAAGGCGCTATTTTACGAAATCCTGTTTTAGGCGGTGGGGCAAAATTAGCGGGTTATATCCCGAATGATAGCACCCCTCAAATGTTACGTGCTGCCACCGAACAAGTCTTGCAAGGTGAAAAATTATTACTTTTTCCTGAAGGCACTCGCACCAAAAAACATGTGCAATGGATTAATGATTTTCAAGGCGCCGCCGCCTTAATTGCCAAACAAACGCAAGCCCCGATTATTCCTGTTTATATCCGCAGTGATCATCGTTTTTTTGAAAAAGATAATTCCCTGTTTAATAAACCTAAATTCCCATTGCGCATCAGCTTTGAAGTCGGTACGCCTCTGTATTTTTCAGCACACGACACGGTGAAAAGTTTTACGGAAACGTTACAACAAAACTACCTTAAAATCCTAAGCAAACCACATGCTTTACGCAGAATTCAAAAGACTCGCATATAATAGTATCATTATCTTAATAACAATAATGGCGAGGTTAACAAGTGAAGACAGAGGTTCTAGTATTAGGTGGTGGTCCTGGTGGTTACAGTGCGGCTTTTAGAGCGGCGGATTTAGGGAAAAAAGTCACGTTAGTGGAACGTTATCCTGTTTTAGGTGGTGTGTGTTTAAATGTTGGTTGTATTCCTTCAAAAACGTTATTACATGCGGCGCAAGTGATTAATGAAGCGAAAGAAATTTCAAGTTATGGTATTTCATTTGAAACGCCTAACGTTGATTTAGCACAACTGAAAGCCACCAAAGAAAAGGTAAGTCAACAACTGAATACGGGGTTAGCGGGGTTAGCAAAACAACGTAATGTCACTATTATTCAAGGATCCGCTGAATTTTCATCAACGAATACAGTCGCAATTAGTAGCGATGATGCCATTGAAGACATTGAATTTGAACAAGCAATTATTGCAGTTGGCTCGCAAGCGGTTAAAGTTCCGTCCTTTCCGAATGATGATCCTCGATTAATGGATTCAACGGATGCGTTAGCATTAAATGACGTGCCTGAAAAATTGCTAATTATTGGGGGTGGAATTATTGGGCTTGAAATGGCAACGGTTTATCATGCGTTAGGCAGTAAAATTAGTATTGTCGAAATGCAAAATCAACTTATCCCTGGTTGCGATAAAGATTTAGTCCGCCCTTTAATGCAAAAAATAAAAAAACACTACGATAAAATTTTATTATCAACGGCGGTTGAAGCCATTGAAGTCACTGATGAAGGTTTAAAAGTGTCTTTTTCAGGTGACAATGAGAATGAAGTTTTTGATAAAGTGTTGGTGGCGGTTGGTCGTCGTCCGAATGGATTAAAAATTAAAGCGGATAAAGCCAATGTGAACGTCGATGAGCGGGGATTTATTACCGTTGATAAACAACAAAAAACCAATATTCCGCATATTTATGCAATTGGCGATGTCACCAGTAACCCAATGTTAGCGCACAAAGCGGTTCATGAAGGTAAAATTGCCGCCGAAGTCATTGCAGGGCATAAATC
>JAGLEW010000130.1 GCA_023144875.1 Methylococcales bacterium | reverse complement strand
ACCATTCTAAACGCAGGTCTGGGTAAGTTAATTTAAAAAATAAAAACCGCTCTATAATTAAACACCACAAGATAATTGAGACAAACAGAATAACCCATAAAATCGTCCCTCCTGTTTGTAGAAATAATCCAATGCTTTCAAAAAAACCCGTGGACGACATCATTATTTTTCTAACCGTCTGGCCAATAATCCTGCAGTTTGTTCGTCTAAAATTTGTATCAAAGTACGACTGCGTGCCGCCACAATGCTATGTAAAAATAATAAAGGAATCGCAATACATAATCCCAGCATGGTGGTTACTAAGGCTTGGGAGATACCGTTTGCCATGAGTTTTGGGTCACCTGTACCAAATAAACTAATCGACTGAAAGGTCGCAATCATTCCCGTTACTGTCCCTAATAAGCCCAATAATGGCGCAACCGCCGCCAGTAATTTAATCATTGGCAAACCCCGTTCTAGTGCAGGAATTTCTCGGGTGATGGCCTCATCTAATAAGAGTTCTAAATTTTCATTTTCCATACTCGCCGCATCATCTTTTTGCGCCGCAATAAAAATACGTCCAAGTGGGTTCGCATCATCTGCTTTTTCATGCGTAATTTGCTCCTCCATTTTTTTAGCCGTTCCCATTAAAGTCACTAATCGAAAGACCGCATAAATAAAGCCTACAGCCCCCATAATTAAAATGATGTAGCCGATAACGCCCCCTTGTTTAATGCGCTCAGAACTGTCTGGGGCTTGCACCAGCATATTTAAAATAACGCCGCGTGTCGGATCAATGCCAATATCGACTAATTTACCTGCTTTAGCCGATTCCAAATCTTCAGCCATATCAAGATAATCGCTTTCAGGTTGACGTGATAAGCTGACAAGCTTTCCAGTTTCGGGTAAATAGCGTAAATAGCCACCCTTTGCAATCGCGTTAAAGTTACCAATACGGGTTACTTTCTCTAAATTTGGAGCACTGTCTGCATTGGAAAACTGTACAATTTTTCCAGATTCGGTCATCTCTTGTTGCAACGTTATCCATAACGTTTCAAGCTGATGAATGGTTGGGATTTTTTTACTGTGCGAAATGTCGTATAACTGTTGTGTTCGCTGTGGAAATTGCGCCGAAATCAACGAGGTTTTTAAATTAACCTTTAAATCCCCTGCCACTTGTTTTGCGACGGTAAATAGTTGAGTTAGATCGCCACTATTTTCTTGGAGTTCCGTGGCTAGTAGCCCCAGTTCAGTTTTATTTTTTTCAACTTGCTCACGCAGTACATTAGTTGCAGCCACTTGTTTTGCTAATGCTTCTTGAGCCGTTTTGTATAATGCCTCTTGTTGGGTTTTATCGGCAAGAAATTTAGCTTCACGTTCTTGATTAATTTTACCCTCAGCCGTTTGTAACTGTTGCGTTTTTTGTAACAAATCCGTTAAATTGAGTAATTCTTCTGCCATCAGGGTTTGAATCGGCAACAACAGACATAAGGTTAATAATATTTTTTTCATTTGCTTACCTCCGCCGCAAAGACAGGCAATGTGAGTAATTCAGGGGCACTTTCTTTTCGAGCAATGCCTAGCCCCCGATGAATTTTACTGTCATAGCGATCAGGCAAACTGTCCCACCGTTTTTCTTTTGTATTCCAAACCCCCGATTCACTGCCATCAAGACGCTGATAATACAAGCCAACTCGACCTAAACGTAATAAATCAACAGGGGTTTTTGCCCCTTTTAAGTCAATTTCATCTTTATAAGCTTCAATCGTATTTCCATAATCATTTTCGACCTGATAGGCTTCAACAATGCGACGAAATTTTTCCGCTTTACTAATATCTGCTTTCAACATCATGGCTTTTAATTTCAGCAACCGCTGTTGACGTTCTTGCGGTAAAAAAGGCAGATCCAACGCAACAAATTTTTCTAAATTTTCCAACATTCGTAAAATTAACGGGGTAATTTCACTGTGTGTAAGTTCCAGTGTTTTGATCTGTTCCTTGAGTGAAATTTTTTCTTCGGCTTGTGTTTTTAAAACCGCCTCTAAATGCTTACTTTCAACCACTAAGTTTTCAACTTGTCGATTTGCAAAGCGATATTTCGTTAATAAACTCCCCGACTCTTGGCTGAGGTTATTAATTTTTGTTTGTGAGGCTTCGGCGGCTTGTTGAGTCGCTTGCTCAGTTTTAATAGCATCGTTAAGAGGGTCGGCAAAACATGGCATTGAAATCAAACCAATCACCAGTGCAATACTTGCTTTAGCAGGACAATATAGAGGGGACATATAAAAATTTAAAAAGTTAAATAAATCAGCTGATGATGACTTAAGCCACCCAACCATAAAGTTTGTTAAGTTATAGCATGATCAAATAAAAACAAAAAGCTTCACGTAAAAAATGTGATGTTCTGTCGTAATTTAACATAAAGCCTTTGATTGTTTTAGTCATTTGTGATTATCCGACCAAGCTTAATAAAATACCTGCCGCAACCGCAGAACCAATAACACCTGCCACATTAGGCCCCATTGCGTGCATTAATAAAAAATTATG
>JAGLEW010000013.1 GCA_023144875.1 Methylococcales bacterium | reverse complement strand
ACGCATTATTTAAAAATTTTATTAAGAATGTTTAACTCAACCAAATTAGCCGTTGCAGGCTATAATGCGGGTGAAGGAGCGGTACTTAAATACAATCGCACCGTGCCTCCTTACAAAGAAACCCGTAATTATGTTAAAAAAGTCTTAGCTTATTATCAAGGTTAAGCACAACTTTATTCTTTAACCCATATCATTGAAAAAATCATTTAAGAGACGCGAGATTTTACGTCTCTTAAGTTTAAAATAGATTGAAACAATGATGTTTTTTTCTTATTTATTCACCTTTAGCAATGCGATTTTTTATTTTCTTATTCTTTTATAGCTCCTTTTTATTCGCAGGTTCTGTCGAGGTCAGTGTTGATCGAAGTTTAATTAATTTAAATGAATCTTTTGATATAACCTTCACCCTTGACGAAACACCTGATAAAACGCCTGATTTTAGCGCCTTGAGTAAAGACTTTGAGGTTTTACAAAAAAGCGATGGCAGTTCTATGTCTTGGAATAATGGAAAACGTTCGGTTAAAATCCAATGGGTTTTTACGGTGATTGCTAAGAAATCGGGAAAGCTTAAAATCCCTACCATAAATTTTGGTCGTTGGAATAGCTCCGCTATTTTTATTCAAGTGAGTGATACTCAAGAAAAAGTGCCAGCGATTGAAGACGATGCTCCCATTTTTTTAGAAGTAAAAGTCACTCCTTTAAAAGCGTATGTGCAATCGCAAGTTCTTTATACGTTACGTTTTTTTAGACGGGTTGATATTGTAGAGGCAAGCCTAGATGCGCCTAATATAAGCAATGCAGTCATTGAAAAGATAGGGGACGATAAACATTATAGAACCGAACGTGCGGGGCAGTCTTACGCAGTTACGGAGCGATCTTATGCGATATTTCCTCAAAAAAGTGGTACGTTAATCATTCCGCCCTTAACATTAAAAGCCATTATAGTGGCAGATCACAGTGCGCGTTTTAATCGTTTATTTGGCGCACAAAGAACGCGTCAAACAGAAGTAAAATCAAAAGAAGTTAAATTAGAGGTTCAGGCGATTCCTGCCAGTTTTCAAGGTAAACAGTGGTTAGTCGCCAATAAAATGGTGCTAAGCGAGCAATGGTCTGGGGATACCAATAATATAAAAGTGGGTGAGCCTTTAACTCGTACGTTAACCTTAGAAGCAGATGGGGTCATGATGGGGCAATTACCGACATTACAACCCGCTATTGCCAATGAAAATTTAAAAACCTATCCAGATAAGCCGAGTTTAAAGGAAAAAAGAACGGAAATCGGAATTATTGGAGTTCGAGAAGAAAAAATTGCCTTTATTTCTTCTAAAAACGGAAACTACAGCTTACCTAAAATCAGCATTGATTGGTTTAACCTTAAAACAGGCAAGATAGAAACAGTAACCTTGGCTGAAAAAGTGATTACAGCGGTTGGTGGCAGTGTTGAAATACCTAAAAATGCCGAAGCTCAAGTTGTTAAACCGATAATCATTGAAAAAAGTCAATTAAAAATAGACTCAAATAACAATAATATGTGGCAAATTTTGAGTGCTTTTTTTGCGATTGCATGGATAATTACTTTATGGAAACTGTTTTATAAAAAAACACCTGTGAAAAAAACTGAGGATGTATCGCAAAATATAAGTGCGCGAGCGCTTAAAAAATCACTAACCGTGGCATGCAATGAAAACGATCTTCAAGCGAGTAAAAAAGTTTTATTGGCGTGGGGTCAATTAAATGAGTATGACTCATCAAGTTTGGGTACTTTAGCCCCTTTTTGCAGTCCTGATTTACGCGATGAAATTTTAGTGCTGAATCAAAATTTATACAGCCAATTTCCACAGGATTGGTCGGGTGAGCTTTTATTAAAAGCGTTCAACGCACATAAAATAATTAAAAAAGTACCTAAAAAATCAGAGGATGACATGCTCGAATCGCTTTATCGAATTTAAAGCTATTATTCAATATTTTGAATTTGTTCGCGCATTTGTTCAATCAACACCTTAAGTTCTATTGAAATTTGGGTCATTTCTTGATCGGCGGATTTTGACCCTAAGGTATTCGCCTCACGATTCATCTCTTGCATTAAAAAATCTAATCGGCGACCTACAGGCCCTTGCTGATTTAAAATACGTTGAGTTTCACTAATATGGGTTTCTAAACGTTCTAACTCTTCAGTCACGTCTAATTTTTGCATCATAAAAACAATTTCTTGTTCAAAGCGTTCAAGGTTTGGCGTGTTAACAAACTCATTAATACGTGTCTGTAATTTATGACGAATGAGTGATATAACCTGAGGCATTCGTTGAGTTGCCATAGTCACATAGTCATTCATTTTTTGGCAATGGGTTTCTAAAAAAATTTGCAGTTTTTCACCTTCACGTATTCGAGCATTAATGATATTCTCAACAGTGTTTACGAGCAAAGCAAGAATAGAGGATTTTAAATTGTCTTGATCCAATGGAGTTTCTTGTTGAATACCGTTAAAGGCTAATACATCTAACGCTGAAAACCCTATAGGATGTTGCATTAACGTTTCAATTTCAGAGGTTGCATGGATTAACGCTTTAACGGCGTGATGATTAATAGTAAACAGTTGATCATTTTGAGAATGCTTTTTATAATTAAAACAGCACTCAACTTTCCCCCGCTTAATTTTAGCGTTAATAATAGAGCGTAAATCCCCTTCTAAAAACCGCAATTGTTCGGGAAGTTTGAAAGAAATATCACAATAACGATGATTAACTGAGCGTAGTTCACAATTTATGGTTAAACTGCCAAACTGAGTTTCACTATTGGCAAAAGCCGTCATACTTTTTATCATATTATTTAACCTTTTTTATAATGTCTGAATCTTACGACCCTAAAAATTACCCTGATCAATGGAATTACTTACCATCGGGTACTATTGTAGACCAGTATATGATAGAGCGTGAGTTAGCCAGCGGTGGCTTTAGCTTTGTGTATTTAGCACGGCGACTTGAAGACCAAACCCAAGTAGCGATTAAAGAATATTTACCTAGAAAACAAGCACATAGAACATGGAATAATGACATTGTGCCCAATAGCAAAGAAGACAAAGTTTTATTTTTTAAAGGATTGTCTTTGTTCTATGAAGAGGCTAAAATATTAGCGCAACTTAAGCATAAAAACATTGTGGAAGTGACTAATTTTTTTAGAGCAAATTCAACTGTTTACATGGTCATGAATTATGATTATGGGCTGGGGCTTAATAAAATTGTCATCAATAAAACCCTCGTGATGGACGAAGAATTTCTTGTCCCTGTTTTTACGGGATTATTAGAAGGGATTGTTGAAATGCACGCGCATAAAATTGTGCATTTAGATATAAAACCAGGGAATATATTAATTCGCCCAGAAAACTCGCCTTTACTCTTAGACTTTGGCGCTATTCATAAATTTGATAAAGCTCTTGACACGCGCCAAGCCTTAGTCATTACAAATGGCTTTTCCGCTATGGAACAATATTCACATAAAAGACGCGTAGGCCCTTGGACAGACCTCTATGCCGTTGGTGCAAGTATGCGTTCATGCCTTGATCGTAAAGCGATGCAATCCTCAATTAAACGTTTAAAAAATGATGCGACTATTCCAGCCGTTAAAGCCTATAAACGAAAATTACCAATCTATTTATTAGAAGCAATTGACTGGGCAACCGCCGTCCAACCTTCAGAAAGACCACAAACGGCACAAGAATTAATTGATGCGCTAAAAAAATAAAGTGGTTAATTTCTTATTAGCCCTGCAATTTTTAACCAGAATTCCCCTTCCTCTTAACATTCACGTCCCCGATCAGCAATGGGGAAGAACCGTTTTATTTTATCCACTGGTTGGCGCTGTTATTGGTGGTTTATTAGGCCTCATCCTCGTTTTCATCCCCCATTTTTCCAATAATATTCAAGCGGCGATTTTATTAAGTGGCTGGGTTTTAATCACAGGCGGATTACATTTAGACGGCCTCGCTGATTGTGCCGATGGTTGGGCAGGGGGCTTAAATAATCGCGCACGAACCCTAGAAATAATGAAAGACCCACACATAGGCGTGTTAGCGGTGGTGATATTAATTTTAACGCTCGGCATAAAATGGATCGCCTTAACCGAATTATTAGCCCAAAAAAATTATCTACTCTTATTAATCATCATCCCTTTTTTAGGCCGCAGTGCCATACTCGTTTTAATGGCAAATAGCCCTTATATAAACCCTAATGGATTGGCTAAAAATTTAAATAAATATTTTCCCAAAAAAGAAGCCGTTCCCCTTCTACTTCTTTGTGCAATTATAGGCATTTATAGCGTGGGTTTTTGGGTGATTTTATCCGCGATTACATTGATTTTTTCAATACGCTATTTGGCACAACAACGATTAGGTGGGGTCAATGGTGATGTTTATGGCGCAAGTGTTGAGCTTGTTGAAACGATTTTATTGTTAGGGGTTATTTAACGTTATGTCAGATTTAGAAACACTAAAAACTATGCAAAATAATTTAAAATTTATTGATTTATTCGCTGGAATAGGTGGGGTTAGGCAAGGTTTTGCACCTTTTTTTGGAAAATGTGTCTTTTCATCGGAATGGGATAAGTTTTCCCAACAGACTTATCAGGCTAATTTTGGAGAGTGTCCTTCAGGCGATATCACTCAAATTACCCCTGAAAAATTACCTGATTTTGATGTGCTATTAGCGGGGTTCCCTTGCCAGCCATTTTCCAATGCAGGTCATAAAAAAGGCTTTAGTGATACGAGAGGCACATTGTTTTTTAATATTTTAGAAATAGCACGAGTGCATCGCCCAAAAATAGTATTTTTAGAAAATGTAAAAGGGTTTAAAAGCCACAATAAAGGCGATACTTTTGCAACGGTTAAGCATTCACTTGAAATATTAGGTTATCATGTTTTTTCTAAAATTTTGAATGCTAAATATTTTGGCGTTCCTCAAAACAGAGAACGGATTTATATTGTTGCTTTTTTAGAGGATGTTAATTTTAAATTTCCTGATTCGCCTAATAGAGCGGTTGAAGTGGGTGATATTTTAGACGTGACTGTTGACGATAAATATACAATCTCAGATAAGTTATGGGCTGGGCATCAACGTAGAAAATTGGCTCACAAAGCAAAAGGAAATGGTTTTGGTTATTCAATATTTAATCAATCATCGCCTTATACCAGCACAATTTCTGCGAGGTATTACAAGGATGGGTCAGAAATTTTAATTGAACAAAAAGGAAAAAACCCTCGAAAAATTACGCCAAGAGAAGCGGCTCGGCTACAAGGTTTTCCTGAAAACTTTAATATTCCTGTTAGTGATACTCAAGCGTATCGACAATTTGGTAATAGTGTTGCCGTACCTGTGATAACCGCTTTAGCAAAATCAATTTCGAATACTTTAAATCAATATGAAAAAACTTGAAATCAGTGAACCTAAATTTGGTATTAACTTAAATTTTTATTTTTTCTTAAAACATTTGGTTAAAACTAAATTAACTACAAATCAAACAAATGCAATACTGGATATTTGTCATTTGAATAATTGGGAACAAACAGTTGAAGCAATTTATATTGAGGTAGAAAAATTAAAAGGCAAAAAGAAAAGCGAGTTTTTAACCGTCATAAATCGAATTAATAATGCGGATTATTTGCGGTTATTTGTATTTAGTCTTCGTTTATATTCGATTAAGGATTTACTGTTAGCAGAAGCTAAATTAAAACAATCATTGATTAGTGACTCAATGCGAAAATTACCGCCATTATCATTGGAATACGATAGACTTTCGTTGTTAAATCCATACAGCACTCGTGTCAATGGTGCATTATTAGCATTGGTGTTTTTTGAAAATTTAGAGGTGAATAACACTCAATTCATATCGCAATTAGCGATGGATTATTTACAGTCCTTATCGGATGATGCACGTTATTTACAGAGTATCGGTGTCGAACCCAATCAAATTTTTATGCTGGTTTTTAATGAGAGCATGAATCAGTCAATTATTTCTGATTCTGGCATTAATTATGAGGATAGAATTTATTCCGTTTTATTAAGAGATGTTGGGCTTGAAAAAAATGATATTCAAAAAACCCATGATGTAAATGATGCCAGTACTGAGTTTGATTTTTGGTTTCAATTAGAAGGACGTTCTTACGGTATTGGTGCCAAAAAAACGTTACGAGAACGATACAAGCAATTTATTAAAACAAGTTTGACCAGTAATATTGATGTAATGATTGAAATTACTATTGGTTTAGATCTGAACAAAGCAAAAGCAGAAACTATTCGCAATCATGGAACTTATATTTTTTTAGCGGATGAAGTTTACGATGAATTTGAATATTGTTCTGAAATGGAGGGTGTTTTTCCGACCAGTCAACTTAACCGAAAAACCTTGTTGTTATTGACGTAAATTAACTTGCACTTATCTCGTTCCAACGTTTTAATGATCGTAAGAATTGAAAATGATAAAAAAGAAAAATGGTGTCCCCGACAGGAATCGAACCTGTAACCTGCCCCTTAGGAGGGGGCTGCGCTATCCTATTGTGCCACGGAGACATTTTGGGTAATTATTATACCGAAAAAGTTAGATTATTTTTTATTCTTTAACAGGGCGTTTATCAAGCTTGCGTTGTAAGGTGCGGCGGTGCATTTTTAAGGCACGGGCGGCGGCGGAAATATTACCATCGTATTGCATTAAGACCGTTTGTAAATGTTCCCACTCTAATCGCTTTACTGATAATGGATTTTCATTGATCTCAACCGAGGAATCGCCTTGGTTTTTATGTAAAGCATTGACGATTTCATCCGCATTGGCTGGTTTGGTTAAATAGTGAATGGCGCCGAGTTTAATCGCTTCTACGGCGGTAGCGATGCTGGCAAACCCTGTTAGCATAATGATGCGAGTATTGTCATCCAATGAAATGAGCTTCTTGACCATTTCTAAGCCTGAATCATGTCCAATTCGTAAATCAATAACCGCGTATTCGGGTTCGGTTTCTTCGGCTAATATCAAGCCATGTTTAATGTCATTGGCGATGCTTACGTCAAAAGCTCGTTTTTTTAAAGCGGATTTAAGCACCGTGCAAAATGTTTTATCATCATCGACTAAAAGTAAGCGAGGATTATCAGTTTCAATCATTTTTTTTCTCGTTAGGGATGAGCGGTAAGGTGATTCTGACACAGCCGCCGCCTGTTTTTAAATGGTTGTAAAATTCAATATGACCGTTTAGTTGTTTAATGGTCGTACATGCTAAAAATAATCCAACGCCTAAGCCTTGTTTTCGACTGCCCATAGGTTCTAGACCTTTATATCGGAGTAATTTTGGAGGGAGACCTTTGCCAAAATCACGGACTTCAAAGTTAACTTCTTGTTCATCCCAGTATGTATGTAGTTCGATGCCTTTATCTGTGTCGGTTGCTTCAGCGGCATTATTTAATATGTTGATGATTGAATGGGTTAATGTGCGTTCTGCAATCAGTTGAGAGGGCAGGTAAACACTGGGTTTTACGACTAATGATAGTTTGGTATTGGGGTTATGGGTGCGCCATTGCAATAAAACTTCGTCAATATAGTCCACCAAACTCATAATAGTGCCTGATTCTGCACGCATTTCGCCGCCTGATTCAGACATAACCGATAAGGCGGATTTACAACGGGTGATTTGCTGTTCTAAAATTTGCATTTTTTCGTGTAGATCGGGGTATTTTTGCTGTGAATAGTCTTGCAAAACTTCATGGGTGATAATAGCCATAGTACCTAATGGCGTTCCCATGTCGTGGGCGGCGCTTGCGGCTAGAGTTGCTAGAGAGACCACACGCTCATTTCTTAGTTCATTTTCACGCGCTTCAGCCAGTGTTCGTTCTTGTTCTCTAAGCGTTTTTGAAAGTTCGACTACAAAATAAGCCACTAATCCTGCGCTAAAAACAAAGCCTGACCACATACCAAAAATATGTAAATTAAAATATTTTTGATTACTCATGATGTGCAGTTGATGTAAAACGTCGGAGGATATTAATTTTGGATCGCTGATATTGGGTTCTAAAACAGGTAATGGTACATTGTAGGCTATTAAAATGGTATAGGCTGAGGAGGTGAGCATTACCATATACCACGCATACGTTTGTGGTAATAAAATACCTGTTACAATAAGAGGTAATAGAAAGACCCAGATAATCGGGTTGGACGCACCGCCTGTTAAGTATAATAAGCTCGTAATACCAAGGACATCTATCGTAAGATGGGCAAATATTTCTAATTCTCTGACATCTTCATCGGTTTTTAATCGTAACCATGTGTAAATATTAACGATAATGATGGAGATGATGACGAATAATAATTCGGTATAAGGCAGTTTAAGCCCTAAGCCAACAATAGCTAAAAATAAAACGCCTATTTCACTGGTTATCATCAAATTCCTAAGAATAAATAACCAATGTAAGTTTTCTCGAACCGACAGTTGTGTTTTGGGAATAACTTGTGACAGCATCAATTGAGTTCATATAGTTGAGCAGGGCGATAATTATCACATATTTTAAAGATAGTAAGTATTTATGAAAAAGATTAACTACATAGACACCCCTGAACAGCTTGAAAAACTGTGCCAAAAAATTGCTATTGCACCTTGGATTGCTTTAGATACTGAATTTTTACGTGAGAAGACCTATTATCCAAAATTTTGTTTATTACAAATCGCCACCCCTGAGTGGGTTGTTTGTATTGATCCTTTAGCGTTTAAACAACTCGATGTGTTGTTTGAGGTGATTTATAATCCTAAATTAATTAAAGTCTTTCATTCATGCCGACAAGATTTGGAAATTTTTTATCAACTAACGGGAAAAGTTCCAACGCCTGTGTTTGATACTCAAATTGCCGCCCCCTTATTGGGGATACAAGATAACCCTGGTTACGCGATGTTGGTGTCTACCTTTTTGAATGTGAACTTAAGCAAAGCTTATACGCGTACCGATTGGAGCAATCGACCGTTAAGTCCTGAGCAAATACAATATGCGGCGGATGATGTTATTTATCTGTGCCAAATTTATGAAATTATGCAGGCTAAATTGATTGAACTGGATCGTGTTGAATGGTTAACGGCTGATTTTAAGGCGTTGTATAATTTAGATATTTATGAAGTAAAACCTGAAAATGCGTGGCAACGTATTAAAGGCAAAAAGAAACTGACAGGGAAGCAACTGTCGATTGTTCAAAGTTTAACTGAATGGCGAGAACAGTTGGCAAGGTCTGAAAATAAACCCCGAAACTGGCTTGTTCGAGACGATTTAATTATCGAATTAGCCAAACTGCAACCGACAACAGTGAGCGAGTTAGCCGCTGTACGCCAAATTAATGATGGTTTAATTCGTCGTTATGGAAAAGTTTTATGTCGATTGATTGCTGCGGCCAAACAAAAAACGATTAGTCCATTAAAAGAGGATGATAAAAGTTTTAAAAAAACTCAACACCAAGAAGCCTTATTAGATGTGCTTTCCGCTCTTGTAAAGATTCGCGCAGATGACCATTTAATCAATCCAAATTTATTAGCTTCACGCAAAGAATTGGAAAAATTATTGTTTAATGATGATGATTGTCAGGTTTTAAGAGGTTGGCGTTTTGGTATGGTTGGAAAAGAATTGCAAGCCTTGTTATTAGGTGAGTATTCCTTAACGATTAAACAAGAAAAGCTAATTATTTCAAAGGTTAATGGCGTATAATGACGAATCGAAGCTCAGGGGCTAAACGTTTATCATTATCGCAACAAGCGCATGAAATTTTAAAAAAAATTATCAATGAAAAGGATGCGGTAATTGATGCAACCTGTGGAAATGGCTATGATAGTTTATTCTTAAGCAGGCAAGTTTCACCGTTAGGTTGTGTTTATAGTTTTGATATTCAGTCAATGGCAATTGATGCAACGTATCGAAGACTTCAAGAGGCAAATGCACTAGCGCCGTTAAAATTAATCAGGGCAGGGCATGAACAGATGCTCGATCATATTAGGCAAGAGGATTGTGGGAAAATTAAAGCGGTTATGTTTAATCTGGGTTATTTACCGCATTCAGATAAACAGGTTATTACCACCTCAAAAACGACGCTAATGGCGTTAAACAGTGCGAAGTCAATACTTGCTGATTCGGCAATAATGACTATTTTAGTTTATTCGGGGCATGAGGGTGGCTTTGATGAAAGCCAAGCGGTTCAAAGGTGGTGTGCGCAACTTTCAGAAGAGTTTGAGGTTGATGTGCTGCAAAGCATTCGAGCGAGTGCGGTCACCCCACAGTTATTTGTCGTGCGCTATACTGCTAGTAACTCGAAACCTACATTAGACAGATGAAATCATGCGAACAAAACATCATTCAAATGGCTTTACATTAATTGAGTTAATGATCGTTGGAATTGGTATTGCCATTTTTCTTATTATGCACTCCCCCGCCTATAAACTCGAAATTGCAAAACAAAAACGCCCAGATGCGGTTGCAGGATTGCAGCAGTTGCAAAAAATTCAAGAACTGTTTCGTGAAAAATGTCCACGTTATGCATCGAATGTAACCTCTTCGGTTGAAATCTGTGATCCTGAAAAAGGCTATCAATTACATCATGAAGCATTGTCCCCCGATGGTCATTATTCGTTATCAATTATTCATCCAACGACTCGGTCATCTGAGCGAGAGATGCGTGAAACTTATACGCTGTTAGCCGTCCCTTTAGAGCAAGATATTCATTGTGCGAGTTTTACACTGGATCAAGATGGCAATAAAAATGCGACTCATAATGACTGTTTGTAGCCTTATTTAGTTTCATGAATAAAAGTACCATCCCAGTTTTTGGGCGGTGGTTGGTGCTTAAAAGCTTCAATTCGTTCCAAATAAAGGCTGTGTAACCGATTATCAGGCTGTTGTTGGTGTAATTGTGAGAATATTTGCTGTGATGGCAACCAGTTTTGTCGATAATAATATAATAAAGCTTGTTGTAATAATTCTAAATACGACAAATAATCGGGTGAAATATTATTTCGGTGTGCGACTGCTTCGTAAATGGTCACAGGCTCGGTTTTACCTTTCACTTGTACTTTATCTAATTCTCGATAAATATAATCGGGCGCTGATTTTTTAGTGCTTTCACTGACAATAAATTTCACACCGTAATATTTGGTTAATCCTTCCAATCGCGCGCCTAGGTTCACCGCATCACCCATAACGGTGTAAGCGGTACGAAATTCTGAACCCATATTACCAACATTCATGATGCCAGTATTGATGCCAATGCCTAATTCTATTTTGGGTCGGCCTGTTTTTTTACATTCGGCTTGAAATTTTTTTAAATTCTCAAGTACCTCTAAACCTGCCTGAACAGAATGACTGGCATGATCGGCATCGTTTAAAGGTGCACCCCAAAAGGCCATGACCGCATCGCCTATGTATTTATCAATTGTCCCTTGATTTTGGTGAATAGTTTGAGTGACAGGGGTTAAAACATCATTAATTAAATCACACAAAGCTTGTGGGTCTAAGGCTTCTGAAATAGTGGTGAAACCTCGAATATCGGAAAAGAAAACCGTCATTTCTTTACTTTCACCTTTAAGGGAAAAGTGGTCATCGGATTGATTCATTTGTTCGACTAATTCGGGTGGAATATATTGACCAAATAAGGCACCTAATTGTTTTTTTCGCCGTGATTCAAAAAAATAGCCAAAAAATAATTGCAGTCCAAATAATGAAAATAGTAATAATAATGGTGAGGCGAGTTGGCTGTCTATATTTTTAATATTCCACAAAAAAAAGTTTAACCCAAAAATAAAACCGACTAATAATATAAACACTAAGGTTGCATAAATAACCGATAATTTTGGCATCAATTGCATAACAAAAGCGCCAATAATGAGTAACAAAAATACTTCATAGGTAAGAATATAGTTCGGTCGTGATTTAATGGTTTTATCTAGAATACCGCTGATAATGTTGGCATGAATCTCAACCCCTGGGAAATTTTTTTGCATGGGCGTGCTTCGTAAATCAAGCAATCCTGCCGCAGACGTACCGACTAAGACAATTTTATTCTCAAGATCGGATCTTTTGACGGTGCCATTAAGCACATCAGTTGCGGAATAGTAGTGAAAACTTTTTTGTTTGCCACGATAAGGAATTAATACGGCGCCCTTTTCATCCACAGGAATCGAAAAATATTTAATATGCAAACGTTCTAATCGCTCGGCTTCTTTGCCTTCACCATAAAGATTATCGGTGGTGAATTTTAACGGCGAGGCATTATTGAGTTGTCGAATGACGGCTAATGAAAGAGATTCATAAATCCCTTGTTGATATTGAAACAAGAGCGGAAGTCTGCGGCTAACACCATCACTGTCTGTGCCAAAATTGTTAAAAAACCCCGCCGTTGAGGCGGTATTTTGTAGTGAGGTTAAATTTGCACCATAACTTTTTACTTGTAATAGTAGGGCTGAAAAGGGTCTTTCTGCTTGCGCTACAGGCGGTGGAAGTTGTGTGGTTTCATTGATGGGCGCGGTTTGAAAGCTGGCAAAATAGCCTAAGACAATATTTCTACCTTTAAAACTGTCGGCAAATAAAGCATCATAAGAAAGTTCGGGGCGGAGCTGATCTAAAGCGGCTTTAAAAACAGCTCCATTATGTGCCATTGCTTCGAGCAACCAAAGCCCCGATGAGGTGTCTTTTTCAGAAAAGACCATATCAAATGCCATTAAGTGAACCTTGTAATAATCAAAGCTAATATCAACTAAAAAGGCTAATTTCTTTCGTGACCACGGCCAACGTCCCTCGGCACGTAAACTTTTTTCATCAATATCAATAATCACAATGCGTTCATCGACCGTATTAGGTAAAGTTGCGATCATGCGTAAATCATAGGCGACATGTTCCATGCGCGTAATAAATGGGATTTCAATTTGATTACTGGTATGGGCGCTAATAATAAAGATCAATAACAAACTAAATAATTGCCGATAAATTTTGAGTAATTTACTACTCGTTATCATAAAAAGTCCCTGTGTTTATTTAGCGGAATGAGAAAGATAGCATGAGATTTTCTGAATAAATCCGTTACAATTAGGTTTATCTTTGACCTTTTTTGTTCAAGCTATGCGCATACATGCTCGTCTTTTTTTAATTTTTTTTTTAATTCTTAGTGCCTGTGGTTATCAGTTGCGCGGTACGATTGAGCTTCCTAAGGGCATGGAAAATATTTATTTAGAAGGGGCTTCTGGGCAGTTGCGTGATGAAATACAAACCGCGTTAAAATTTTCAAAAGGTCAATTAGTTAGCACGGCGGAAGCGGCAGGTATTGTGATTAAAATACACAAAGAAGCCATGAGAACGCGGGTATTATCCGTAAGCTCAACAGGAAAAGCCAATCAATTTGAGCTAATTTACGAATTACTTTTTTCTATTTATGAGCCCTCAGGGGCGTTATTAATGGCTAATCAACGGGTTCAAAGTCAGCGTAGTTACTTTAATGATCAAGAAGAAGTGTTGGCACAAACCAATGAAGAGCAATTGATTCGTAATGAAATGTACAGTCAAGCCGTTCGCTCTATTGTGATTCGCTCTCGTATTGCGATGGAAAATAATCAGAAAAAATCGAATACTGAAAAAAAGATAGGGAAAGATTAGGGATTACCTTCAATGCGCTTAAAACTCACGCAATTAACACCTCATGTAAAAAAATCACTAAATACGGTTTATTTGATTACAGGTAATGAACCTTTACAGATGGGGGAGGCGGCGGATTATATTCGTCTTATTGCCAAAAAATCAGGCTATCAACACCGTGAAATTTTTTCAGTAGAAGGAAACTTTAAATGGGGTCAAATAACTACCGCTACTGAAAATTTATCTATTTTTTCTGAAAAAAAAATAATTGATTTGCGAGTTCCTAGTGCCAAATTTGGGATAGAGGGCGCAAAAATGATCATTCAATATTGTCAGCGTCACGATAGTGAGACAATATTATTAATAAGTTGTGGCAAATTAACTGCGGCTCATTTAAAAAGTCGTTGGGTAAATGCGGTTGATAAAGTCGGAGTGATTGTACAAGTGTGGCCGCTGGAAGGGGATTATTTTATTAATTGGCTACAGCAACGGTTGGTTAAACGAGGATTGAAATTGCCTGCCGCTGCTGTTCAACGATTGGCGGCTTGTGTGGAAGGAAACGCTTTAGCGGCGCATCAAGAAATTGAAAAGCTGTATAGTCTTTATGGTTCGATACCTTTGACCACCGAACAAGTACAGGCGGCCGTCACCGATAGCGCCCGTTTTAATGTTTTTCAATTGAGTGATGCTGTTTTATTGGGGCAAGTGCGTCGAGTTATTAAAATATTACGTGCATTACAGGCTGAAAATATTGCCCCTCCAGTCATTTTATGGATGTTGGCACGAGAATGTCGCTGTCTTATTGAATTGAAAATGACGGCTAATAAAGAACTTGTTTTTAAAAAATATTATATTTGGGATAAACGAAAAATATTGCTCACCAAAGCGACGCATCAACTTTCCCTTAAAACCCTGCAAGGTGCCAGCAAATTAAGCGCCATAGCGGATCGACAAATAAAAGGTCAGCAACAGGGTGATTGTTGGGAAACATTATTTGAAATGTGTTTACAACTTGCAAATTTTAAACGTATTTAATGATACGTTGTAACTTCATTGATACTTATCAAGGCTTCTACTGATGACAACCTCTGTTTTACCGATCCAAGATTACGCTTTATTAACTGATGAAGTCTGTGCTAACCGTATTGTTGCCGCTAAAAAAACATTAGGAAAACGTTGTATTATTTTAGGGCATCATTATCAACGAGACTCCGTTTTTAAACAGGCAGATATTTCAGGTGATTCTTTAAAACTATCACGTGAAGCGGCTGAGTCTGAGGCAGAATATATTGTTTTTTGTGGGGTTCACTTTATGGCAGAAGTGGCTGATATTCTGTCACGTCCTGATCAAATAGCGATTTTACCCGACATGGCGGCGGGTTGTTCAATGGCGGATATGGCGAATAAAGCCAATGTTCAACGCTGTTGGGATGAATTAGCCGAGGTTATTGAGGTAGAAAATAAGGTTACCCCAATTACTTATATTAATTCCAGTGCGGATTTAAAGGCATTTTGTGGTGAACATGAAGGCATTGTTTGTACTTCGTCAAATGCGGGTAAAATTTTAGAGTGGAGTTTTGCTAAACGTGAAAAAATTCTGTTTTTTCCTGATCAACATTTAGGGCGAACTTCGGCGCATAAAATGGGAATTCCTTTAGATAAAATGGTGGTGTGGGATTTTGATAAACCTTTAGGTGGATTAACCATTGAGGTCATTAAAAACGCTAAAATGATTTTGTGGAAAGGTTTTTGTTCGGTACATCAAGTTTTTCAGCCTGAACATATTGATCAATTCCGAGTTCGTTATCCTGAAACCAAGGTGATTGCCCATCCAGAAGCTTGTTTTGAAGTCTGTCAAAAAGCCGATTATATTGGCTCAACGGAGACGATTTTAAAAATTGTCCGAGAAGCGCCTAAAAATACTCGTTGGTTGGTGGCAACGGAATTAAATTTAGTGAATCGTTTGCATGAAGAATGTAAATCAGAAGGTAAAAATGTTCATTTTATGTCCTCAACATTGAGTATGTGTTCCACCATGTTTCGAACCGACCCTCAGCATTTATTGTGGGTTTTAGAAAATTTAGTCCAAGGTGTGGTGGTTAATCAAGTGAAAGTTGATGAGCAAGAATCGCAACGGGCGAAAAAAGCATTAGATAATATGCTAGCCGTTATCTAGTTATAAAATCATTCAACACACGCCCTATTTGTCAGTTAATGACATAAATGATCAGTAGTTGTATCAATTTATGGGTTAAAAAACCTTTTTTAACCTTAAAAGGCTAGCGTTCATCTAAAGTGGCTTATTAATTGCTTGTTTAGAACTTAAGTCTATTTTTTCTTTTTTATATATGGACTAATCAGTCTTTTCATGAAGTATTACGCTTCATGATTGTGGCTTTTTACGTTAAATTTTACCTTGATGGTCGTTATGAATAATTTTTATAAAAAAACTAAGGGGCATAAGGGCTTTACCATTATTGAGTTGCTCATCACGGTTTCAATACTCGGTATACTAGCGTCGATGGGATTGCCAGGGTTTCTTGAAACGATTAATAGTACACGGTTGACAACTAAAGCCAATGAGCTGGTGGCTTCTTTAAATTTTGCGCGCAGTGAGGCGATCAAACGTAATACCGCTGTTTATGTGGCAAATACAAGTAACAGCGATAAAAGAAACTGGAAGGGAGGTTGGGTTATTTTCATTGATAATAATGGTAATGAAACCTTTAATAAAAATACCGATATCTTATTAAAAGAATACCCCGCGTTAGAAAGTGGCTATAGCTTAAGAGTGGGTGGGAATATAGAAAATTGGTTGGCTTATAAACCGACAGGGTTATATACAACGTCAACAGGGCGTTTAAATGATTCTTTTCAACTTTGCACAATGGATAAGGATAAAAAAAGTTCTCGAAAAATCACCCTAAACAGTATTGGGCGTACACGAATAACAAAAAACAATGTTAGTAAATGCGTTTAAATTTTTTTATTTGACTTCCTCTAGGCTATTTTGATGAAAAAAAATAAAGGGTTTACCCTAATTGAAATTTTAATTTCTATGATAGTACTTGCCATTGGTTTGTTAGGTTTGGCAGGGTTACAAATGACAGGGTTGCGGAATAATTTAAGTTCATATCATCGTACTCAAGCCACACAGCTTGCCTATGATATGGCAGATCGAATGCGGGTAAATATAGCGAATGCTAAATTAGGAAGCAATAGTATTTATGTTAGGAAAACACCTCCGAGTAATGCTCAAAAACAAACGGCTTGTCTTACCATTTCAGGAACGTGTACGCCTATTCATATGGCTGAACAGGATTTATTTGAATGGAACGAACATATTATTCAAAAATTACCCAATGGGCGGGGGAAAATAGAGGCGTTAGGGGTTGTTACGGATAAAAATTTTATGATTACGATTACGTGGGTGGATAAAAACAAAACCAAAGCGGCATTTAAAAAAAGTGATGAATTAAAATTTGAAATGAGTTTTAAATTATGAGGACTCTTCAAGTGAACACTAAGCAATCGGGAATGACCTTAATTGAGATCATGATTGCCATGCTGATTGGCGTGTTTTTATTAGGTGGGGTGATGCAGATTTTTATGAGTAGCCGCCAAAGTTATCGTATGCAAGATAATTTATCCAGAATGCAAGAAAATGGGCGCTTTGCGATGGATTTTTTAACGCGTGATATTCGGATGGTAGGTCATCAAGGCTGTTCCACTAAAGCACCTAAACGTTGGTTAGACCCTAAAAATCCAAACCCAAACCCAATGCCAATGACTATGGCGGCGGATGGTCTGGGGATAATAGGTAAAGATAATGTTTCAAATAACTGGAATACTGGCTTTTGTGGCGCAAGCGGTGAATGTACGCAAGATACCGATGTTTTTTCAGCGCATTATGGGAATGTCTGTAGTAATTTGAGTGACGATCAAAACACACCAAATGCTAATATACAAATTCCTGTGCCTAATCAGTGTGATATTAAAAAATATGATGTTCTATTAATCTCAGATTGCAAATCAGCGGATATTTTTATTGCAACTTCAGCCTCAAAAGGTGGTGTAAAACAAACCATTGCTCATGCGAACAATCAAAATACCAGTTCAAACTTATTAAAAGGGTATAAAAAAGACGCACAGTTATTTAAACTCAATGCCTTTAGTTATTTTATTCGCAAAGGTAAAAATGGACAGCCTGCGTTATGGCGTATGAATAATACCAAAAGAACCAGTGGTAATAATCCTGTTGAATTGATCGAGGGTATTGAAAATATGCAGATTCTTTATGGTGAAGATACCAATAAAGATAAAACCCCTGATTATTATCTTGCCGCAGAAACGATGGGTTTAGATATGAGTAAAGTGGTGAGTGTACGGGTAGAATTATTAACAGTATCGCATGATGATAATTTAACCTTAAGCCCTGTAACATATACGTTTAATCAGCAAGAAATCACTTCAACGGATAAGCGGTTGAGACAGGTTTTTTCATCAACCATTGCACTTCGTAATCGACTTCCATAATTTAAAGGTATTGCTATGAATAAGACTTCTTTAAAACAACAATCGGGTGTTGTTTTAGTTATTAGCCTCATCATGTTATTACTATTGACTTTAATTGCTATTTCAGGTTCTCAAGTAACGGGACTTGAAGAAAAAATGGCGAGTAATAGTCGAGATCAAAATCTTGCCTTTCAAGCGGCCGAGTCCGCCCTTAGAGCGGCTGAAAAAGAAATAGAAGCGCTGGAATCAGTCACAAAATTAAATACACAATTTAATGGCTCAAACACATGGTTATTAAAAGAAGATGTTGCCATGCCTTCTCTATTCCTCGGCACGACTATGACATGGAATAATAATGACTCCCGTCAATTTCAATCAGGGATTATAGAAATTAACACTCAACCACGTTATTTTATTAAACATGTTGGACTAGATAAAGGTGATGACATCAACAATAAAGGCTATGGGGAGAATGCTAATATGGATGTTCATTATTTTGTTATAACTGCGCGAGGAACGGGTACGCAAGATACCAGTAAATCGTATTTGAGAATGCATTACGCAAAACAACTGATTTCGGGGGCAAGGTAATGCGGTATTATTTTTTTAAACAAGCAATGCGTTTATCATTTCTTAGTTTAGGTTTGACCTTTAACTTGAACACTGCTGTTTTAGCAGATCCAGGAAAACTGGTTGATAGCCCTTTATTTGCCACCACCAATAATGTGCCTGCGAATGTTTTTTTTGAAGTCGATGATTCAGGTTCTATGGATTGGGATATTTTAACGAAACCTCACTGGAATAAAAATTTTTATTATACTTCACGATTTGATATATCTACAGAGCATGATAAGGGTAAAGCTGGAGCTAAAGTTAAAGATGCAATGATAAAAGGTGGGCATTTTAGTGGGATTATAGATACCACCTATCAAGCGGTTAAGAAGCATCATACCTTTTCTTATATTACCGATGCGACAGATAATGTCTATAATTCAACTGACTTTCCAACTCATTGTACGGCTTTGGGTAATAAATTTTATAGGACTTTAGATAAATGTACCGATAATGACGTGAAACATTATGACTGGCGAGTGCGATCCTCTGCATTAAACACCCTTTATTATAACGCTGATGTTACCTATAATCCTTGGGTTAAGGGTGATGGCACTTCATTGCCTCTCGCCAGCTTTAGTGCTGCTAAAAGTAATCCTCAAAGTGGCTCTTCAGGCTATAGTGTTAGTAAAAATTTAGATGGTTTTGTCTATCATGTATGGACAGATTCACATGGGTTTAGTGGTAACCACCCTTTATCTAGGTCTCAGAATAGAACGACAGGGGCTAATCAACTGGTGGATTGGTGGGATGAACATAAGCGTTATACGATCAAAGGTTCATCCATCACGGTTGACCGAGTCTTTTATGAAAAGGGAGAGATTGATAACCTAGACCCAACTAAAACAGATGTAAAAGATCCTAAGGTACTCGAAAAAACAAGTCGCATTACCACCTTAAGTGGGTCAGGAAGTCATGTACTTTTAGGGGGTAAAACAATACAAGAAACGAAACAAAATATTGCCAATTGGTATCAATATTTCCGTCGTCGTTCATTTGTAACAAAATCGGCGATTGCTAAGGTTATTTCCGAAAATGAAACCTATCGTTACGGTTTAAATTTTATTAACGATACGATATTTCCTTATCAAAATACGACCACACGATTTATTGAAGTTCCGCCTAATAAGGGTTCACAACTACATAATAAAGAAGTGATTAGCAGTCTTTTTCGATTGCAATGGCCTGCTCGTAGTACACCACTTCGAGAAGGCTTGGATCGAGCGGGGCGTTATTTTAAGAATATTGATGGTAGACGAAACCCTATTGTAGAAAGTTGTCAGAAAAATTTTTCGATTTTATTTACCGATGGCTATTGGAATGGAGATGCGCCTACAACAAAGGTTAGCGATAGTGATGGTGATGGTAAAAGCGTAACAGTGGCAGATGTTGCACGCTATTATTATACGAATGACTTAAGTCCTTTAAATAAAAAGCAAAATATGACGACCTTTACGGTTGCTTTTGGACTTAAAGGTTTGCTGAAAGATACTGATAATGATGGTTGGCCTGATCCTATTTTATCAGCTTCTTCAAATTGGGGTAACCCAGCGGGTGATGTTGATAAGCCTGAAAAAATTGATGATTTATGGCATGCGGCATTTAATTCAGATGGACGTTTTGTTTCGGCGGAAACTCCAGAAGAGGTGGCTAATGCACTTGCTGATGCGCTTGATGAAATTGGTAATAGAGTAGGTACCGCTTCATCGGCTTCTTTTAGTACCACCACTTTAACGGCAGACAGCGCAGTTTTTTTAGCACAATTTGATACGTCTAATAGTCAATGGTCGGGCGATGTAAAATCTTTTTTACTTGATTCAAAAGGTCAATTAAAACCTAACCCTCAGTGGTCAGCCGCCGATAAACTTGATCAAATATCATTGAGCAGTCGGCGTATTTTTACCTATAACGAAACCCTTAAAGAGGGTGTTGCTTTTCAATGGAATAATTTGAGTGCATTACAGCAAGGTGATCTTAGAATTAATCCTGATGGCACTAGTAGTAATGCAAATAATGATGCAAAAGCAAAAGCTCGTGTGGATTTTTTAAGAGGTGATCGTCGAAATGAAGTGACTAGTAATGGTTCTCGTCGAGGCACTTATTCTTTTCGGTCGCGTCGAAAATTATTAGGAGATATTATTCATTCTGCGCCTGTTTTTGTCGGTGCACCTGAGCTTTTTTGGCCTAATAAAGCACCTTTTCCCACCAGTGCCTCACAAAGCTATAATAGCTTTAAAATAGGGCAAGCAAAATTGAGAAAAGGGGTGGTTTATACAGGGGCAAATGATGGTATGTTGCATGGGTTTTATAGTACCAATGGGCAAGAGGCTTTTGCGTATGTTCCTAATAATATTTTTTCAACTGATACGTCTACGAGTAGTAAAGGGGTGCATTATTTAACAGATCCTAGTTATGCACATCGCTACTATGTTGATATGCCATTAACTGTTTCAGATGTTTACATCAAAAAAGGTAGTGAAGGAAAAAAATGGCGCACTATTTTAATGGGAGGCGGTCGTAAAGGTAGTCGAGGATTATTTGCTTTGGATGTAACAGACCCTACTAAATTTAATCAAACATCTACGAATGCAAAAGATTTAGTTTTGTGGGAATTTGACCAAAATGATAATGCTAATTTAGGATTGACCTTTAGTCAGCCTTCAATTGCCCGCATGAATAATGGTCGTTGGGCGGCTATTTTTGGGAATGGCTACAATAATACAGGCGATGGCACCGCGAGTTTATTTATTGTTTTCTTAGATGGTGGTGCGAATGGAACGTGGGTAGAAGGCACCGATTATCTTAATATTACTACCAAGGTGGGTGCTAACAACCTAAGCGATTGTCAAAATTGCAACGGTCTATCGACCCCCCAAATGATTGATATTGATGGTAATAAAGTCATGGATCGAATTTATGCGGGAGATTTGCAAGGTAATCTTTGGGCGTTTGATGTCAGCTCTACGAATGATAAACAATGGGGAGTCGCTTATGGGAATGCTCAAACACCTAAGCCGCTTTTTATTGCGAAACAAAATAATAAAGCTCAGGCTATTACTCTTAAACCCATTGCTGTAAAGCATCCTGAAGCTTCGGGCAGTGACCCTGATATTTTAGTCTTTTTTGGAACAGGACAATATTTGACTGATACGGATCCTTCGAATACAGATTTACAGTCTTTTTATGGTGTATGGGATAAGGGGGAGCATTCTATAACGCCCAGTGCTTTGACTGAACAAACTTTTTTATTAGGAAGTTTTAGCAATAATAATAAAAATGTTAGTAAAGAAGTACGGGTGCTTACGGATACCACGGTTGATTACACGACTAAAAAAGGTTGGTTTATTAATTTAAGTTTAGCATCAGGCGAGCGAGTAATTGTTGATCCTGATATTCGTGGTGAATTGTTATTTTTTAATACATGGATTCCAGATTCAAGTCCCTGTGGTGAAGGGGGTTCGGGGTTTTTAATGTCAGTTAAACAAATAAATGGAGGGCGAACCAAAGAAGCAACTTTTGATCTTGATGAGGATGCTGATGGTAAAGTGGATGCCGATGATTTGGTGATTATAGTTGGATCTGGGTCTGGGTCTGGACAAAATAAAAAAACCTATGCACCTAGTGGTCAAGTGTTTAATTTAGGATTGCCTGCTTCGTCAAGTTTTTTGAATAATCAACAATATACACCGGGAACCAGTGCACCAAAAGGAAGTAATAATCCTCCTGTACATACACGTCCTATTACCGATTTAACAGGCCCTGGAACGGGGCGTTTATCATGGCAAGAGTTACGCCCTTAAAATTAATTATATGATTAAAAATAAAAAACAAAATGGTTTTACCCTGATTGAACTTATTATAGTTGTTGCTATTATTGGCATTTTAAGTGCGATTGCTTATCCTAGTTATCAGGAACATATTAAAACCTCGCGTAGAGTCGATGCTACGGCGGCATTAATGGGGTTAATGAATGCGATGGAGCGTCACTTTACAGAAACAAGCAGTTATCAAAAAGCGGCTAAAAATAACGCTGACACAGGAAAGCCCGCTATATTTTCAGAGACCAGTCCTCTTGATGGTAAAACAGCCTATTATGATTTAACCATTCATAAGGCAACTAGAACCACCTATACGCTTAGAGCCACACCTATTAGTACGAGTGCACAAAAAAATAATGGCTTCCTAGAAATTAATCACACTCAAAGCAAAGGCAGTTGGGATAAAAATAATAATGGTAGTATTGGTAATGATGAAAAAACATGGGGTTAATTAAAGACCTGCTTTTAGACTGGCTTCAATAAACTGATCAATATCGCCATCTAATACCGCTTGCGTATTCCCTGTTTCGACATGGGTCCGTAAATCTTTAATTCGGGATTGATCCAAAACATAGGATCGAATTTGACTTCCCCAGCCAATATCGGACTTGCTTTCTTCGATTACTTGTTGACTTTCATTGCGCTTGAGCATTTCAAATTCGTATAACTTTGCTTTGAGTTGTTTCATAGCCGTGTCTTTATTTTTATGCTGTGAACGGTCATTTTGACATTGCACCACAATGCCTGTTGGGTTATGAGTAATTCTTACTGCGGATTCGGTTTTATTAATATGTTGGCCTCCTGCACCACTGGCGCGATAAACATCAATGCGTAAATCGGCAGGGTTAATATCAATTTCAATATTATCATCGACTTCTGGGGCGACAAAAACGGCGGCAAAGGAAGTGTGTCGGCGACTTCCTGAATCAAAGGGCGATTTTCTCACTAAACGGTGCACGCCAATTTCGGTTCTTAGCCAACCAAAGGCATAATCGCCTTCAAATTTAATAGTACAGCTTTTAATGCCAGCGACTTCGCCTGATGATTCTTCAATTAATTGGGTTTTAAAGCCTTTTCGTTCCCCCCAGCGTAAAAACATTCGTTCCAGCATTTGTGCCCAATCTTGCGCTTCTGTACCGCCTGAACCTGATTGAATGTCTAAAAATGCATTGTTAGCATCCATTTCTCCAGAAAACATTCGTTGGAATTCTAAGGTAGAAACTTTTTTCTCAAAATCATCTAATTCAATAATAATACTTTCTAACGTATCATTGTCCTGTTCTTCAATCGCCATGGCTAATAACTCTTGCGCTTCGTCTAGCCCATGATCTAAATCATTAATTGTCCCAATGATTGCTTCTAACAAGCCTCGGTCTTTACCTAATATTTGTGCTTGTTTCGGGTTGTTCCAAATTGCAGGGTCTTCTAGTTCTCGTAAAATTTCAACCAGCTTTTCCGATTTTGTTTCATAGTCTAAATAATCCTTAAGTGCGGTGGTACGACTATTAAGGTCGAGTATTTTATTTTTAATGGGATTAATTTCTTGCATGGAATTAGGGAAATATAAGCAGTCGTAAAGTAAACATTTTAAACGATAAAAATAAATAAAACTTGCTAATTTAAAAGAAGGCTTTATAATAATGAAAATCAATCGCGGGGTGGAGCAGCTTGGTAGCTCGTCGGGCTCATAACCCGAAGGCCGTAGGTTCAAATCCTGCCCCCGCTACCAAATTTTAGAAACCCCATTTATGGGGTTTTTTATTTTCTGAAGGTTGGAGAATAATTTGTCGGCATTAAAAATGCTAACCGATCAGTAGAAGAGTCTTTGGACTCTTTTTTTTTGTGTGAAATAAAGTGAGTTTATCTTATGAGGCAAGCCCCAGAACACTTGATTAACCTTATAGAACCTATCGTTGAAGGACTCGGGTATGAGTGTGTAGGGATTGATTATAATCCACATCAACACAACGCCTTATTAAGAATTTATATTGATAGTGAAAAAGGTATTTTAGTGGAGGACTGCACAAAAGTTAGTCATCAAATTAGTGGTGCCATGGATGTGGAAGATCCTATAAATTCGAATTACCAGTTGGAAGTTTCATCACCTGGAGAAGATCGTCCCTTTTTTAAAATAGAACAATTTGAACGTTTTGTCGGCAGTACCGTAGATATTAATTTATTTAGCCCCATTGAAAATCGTCGAAAAATTAGAGGATTAATTCAAAAAGTTGAAGGAGATAACCTTTTTCTTCAGGATCAAAGACAGCCGTTTGAAATCCCATTTACAGCGATGAGTAAGGCACGTTTAGTACCCGAATATTTACTCAAAAAAGGAGGGCGTAATGTCAAATAAAGAAATTTTATTGGTAGTTGATGTTTTTTCAAACGAGAGAGATATTGAGAAAGGCATTATTTTTCAAGCGATTGAATCTGCATTGGAAGTTTCGGTTATTAAACGCCATAGTTTTCCGATTAAAGCCAGAGTTAGCATTGATCGGTCTACAGGAGAATATGAAACTTTTCGGCGCTGGGAAGTGGTTGATGTAAACCCTGACGTTGATGGTGATGTTGCGTTTCCAAGTTGGCAAATACTACTTGAAGCGGCTCAACTTGAAACGCCCGATATCGAAGTCGGTGATTTTGTTGAAGAAATAACCGAGTCTGCTGAATTTTGTCGGATTGCCGCTCAAACGGCAAAACAAGTTATCATCCAAAAAGTACGTGAAGCTGAACGCCTCAAAATTGTTGAAATTTACCAAGATCGAGTGGGTGAGTTGATTGCAGGGGTTGTTAAACGTATTGAAAAAGGTAACATATACCTTGATTTAGGGGGGCATGTTGAGGCCTTTATTGCCAAAGAAGATATGATTCCTCGTGAATCTGTTCGTACGGGAGATAGAATTCGAGGTTACTTACAAGAAGTTCGTTCTGAACAACGAGGACCACAATTATTTATCAGCCGAACGGCACCTGAACTTTTAATTGCCTTATTTCATCTGGAAGTCCCAGAAGTTGGTGAAGGATTAATTGAAGTATTAGCGGCGGCAAGAGATCCTGGTTCTCGCGCAAAAATTGCGGTTAAAAGTCATGATCCTCGGTTAGACCCTGTTGGTGCTTGTGTTGGAATGCGTGGGTCACGAGTGCAAGCGGTGACTAATGAATTAGCGGGGGAGCGTGTTGACATCATTTTATGGAATGAAAATGAAGCACAGTTTGTTATTAATGCGATGTCGCCTGCCGAAATTCAATCCATTGTTGTTGATGAAGATAAACACAGCATGGACGTGGCGGTAGCGACTGAAAGTTTATCCCAAGCGATTGGGCGTGGTGGGCAAAATGTGCGTCTAGCCATTGAATTAACAGGTTGGGAATTAAATATTCTGGATGCGACGGAAGCGGAAGAAAATGCCGAAGTTGAGATTGAACATACTCGTCAAATTTTTATGGAACAACTTGATGTTGATGAGGATATTGCCACAATCTTAGCTGAAGTCGGTTTTAATACGGTGGAAGAAATTGCGTATGTACCGACTAATGATATGCTAGACATCGAAGGCTTTGATTTGGAACTAGTGGAAATATTAAAAGAGCGGGCAAAAAACGCTTTATTAATTAACGCTATTACCTCGGAAGAAAAAATTGAAACGGCAGAACCTTCAGATGATTTGTTAAATATGGAAGGAATGGATAAAGAATTAGCTTTTGAAATGGCGAGTGAAGGCATTGTGACAATGGAAGACTTAGCCGATCAAGCGATTGATGACTTGATGAATTTTACAAAAATGGATGAGTCACGAGCAGGAAAATTAATAATGAAAGCGCGTGAACCTTGGTTTGCGATGGAACAGGGCGAATAGAGAGGGGGCGAAAATGAGTGATCAAACAGTACAACAATTAGCAGAGGTGGTTAAGATCCCTCTAGAGCGTTTATTAATACAACTTAAAGAGGCAGGCTTAAATGCAAGCAATGCCAGTGATCTTGTCAATGAAGATGAAAAAAATAAATTATTGGCACATTTACGTGAGCGACATGGAAAAGTGACCGAATCAGGAGATGCAAAATCGCCTAAGCGTGTGACCTTGAAAAGTCGAAAAATTAGCCAATTAAAACAAACATCTGTTCCTGGTAAATCAACAAAATCCATTGCTATTGAAGTCCGTAAGAAAAAAACTTATATCAAACGCACGGATACAGTAGCGCCTGATAAAGAAAACTCTCAATTAGACGAGGCTATGACGGGTATATCAAAACCTACAGAAATAACATCTGCTGTGGTTGAAAAAGAAATGCTAAAGCCGACGGAAGTAAAAACACCTTCGGTTGCTAAGGTTGAAGAAAAACCAGTTGCTGTCGAAAAAGCCCCTGAATTAACGGCTGAGCAGCAGAAAGCAGCCATAGAAAAGAAAAAACAAAACGAGAAAGAGCGTTTAGAGTTTGAACGCAAACAGCGTTTGGAAGCCTCTGTAGAGCGTAATGCTGAAAAGGTTCGGAAAATAGCGGCGGCTAAATTGCAAGCGGCGACAACAACGACGAAGAAAAAACCCGTTTATCGCAATAATAACAAGCCTGCTGAGCAAAAACGGAATGACCGAAATAAAACAGCGGTTGCAAATAGAGGACGTAAAGTACGGGGCAATAAGGGTAATAGAGGCAATAAAGGTCGTATGTCTCCTGCTTTTGCCACTGATACCAAGCATCAGTTTGAAATGCCCGTTGCGCCAACGGTAAAAGATATTACTATTCCTGAAACGATTATTGTGTCGGAATTAGCTCAAAAAATGAGTGTTAAAGCGGCTGAAGTGATTAAACATTTAATGAAACTGGGCTTAATGGCAACCATTAACCAGAGCATTGACCAAGATACGGCGGTTATTTTAGTTGAAGAAATGGGGCATAAACCCATTATGCAAAGTGATGATGATCTTGAGCAAGAAATGTTGTCTCAAGTGGTGGAAGTTGATGAAAGAGAGCAGACATCAAGAGCGCCTATTGTCACAATCATGGGGCATGTCGATCATGGAAAAACTTCACTTTTAGATTACATTCGTGAAACACGAGTCGCCGCAGGTGAGGCGGGTGGAATTACTCAACATATTGGTGCCTACCAAGTGAAAACCGACCATGGTTCGGTTACTTTTTTAGATACACCTGGACATGCGGCGTTTACGGCAATGCGGGCGCGTGGTGCTAAAATTACCGATGTGGTTATTGTGGTTGTCGCTGCTGATGATGGGGTCATGCCGCAAACAAAAGAAGCGGTTGAGCATGCGAAAGCGGCAAAAGTACCAATTATTATTGCGATTAATAAAATTGATAAACCTGAAGCCAATCCAGATAAAGTCATGCAAGAATTGGCGACTATTGAGGTTGTCCCTGAAGAGTGGGGCGGTGATACTCAGTTTTTGAAAATTTCAGCAAAAACAGGCGAAGGGATTACAGAGCTTATTGAAGCATTAATTTTACAATCTGAAATTTTAGAATTAAAAGCGCCTTCTGAAGGCTATGCATCGGGTTTAGTGGTTGAAGCGCGTCTTGAAAAAGGTCGGGGTTCTGTGGCAACGGTGCTTGTTCAAAAAGGAACCTTAGAAAAAGGGAATATTGTTTTATGTGGTCACCAGTATGGGCGACTGCGTGCCATGTTTGATGAAGTAGGGAAGGTTATAAAAACAGCAGGCCCTTGTGCTCCCGTTGAAATTTTAGGGCTTTCAGGAACACCGAGTGCTGGAGATAGTTTTGTCGTCGTTAAAAATGAACGTACCGCGCGTGAATTGGCTCAGCATCGAAAAGATAAAAATAAATTGACACGTCATGCGGCACAACAGGCTGCTAAATTAGATGAGGTCTTTTCTAAAATGGCAGCGGGTGAAACTTCGACGCTTAACTTAGTTCTTAAAACGGATGTTCAAGGCAGCTTAGAAGCATTACGTGAGGCGTTAGTACAACTGACTACCGATGAAGTTGAAGTAAAATGTATTTATGGTGGTGTGGGTGGTATTAACGAAGGTGATGTGAATTTAGCCTTAGCGTCGGGCGCAATTTTAATGGGATTTAATGTTCGTGCCGATGGTACCGCGCGTAAATTGATTACCGAAAAAGAAGTGGATCTCCATTATTACAGCGTTATTTATGAAGCTATTGATGAAGTAAAACGCTCAGTGAATGGTATGTTAGCCCCTGAAATTCAAGAGAAAATCTTGGGGCTTGCTGAAGTTCGTGATGTTTTCCGTTCGCCTAAGTTTGGTTCCATTGCAGGCTGTATGGTTATTGATGGCAATATGAAGCGTAATTTACCAATTCGTGTTTTACGCGATAATGTGGTGATTTATGAAGGTCAGTTAGAATCATTGCGCCGTTTTAAAGATGACGTGAATGACGTCAAAATGGGAATGGAATGTGGTATTGGCGTTAAAAATTATAATGATGTTAAATCAGGCGATCAAATCGAAGTATTTGAACGTATTGAAGTGAAACGAGAAATTTAATTTATGGCACGAGAATTTGGACGCAGTGTTCGCGTTTCATCGCAAATTCAAAAAGAACTTGCCTTGATTTTTCAGCGTGACATCAATGATTCACAATTAGGTTTTATTACTATCAATGAAGTGGTGGTAACCAAAGATTTAGCTGCGGCAAAAGTTTATGTGACCGTGCTGAATGTGGATGAAGATGAAAAACTTGCACAAGTTAAGCGTTTAAATAAACTGGTGCCGATGATTCGCCATCATTTAGCAAAACGAATGCGATTGCGACATATCGCTGATTTACGGTTTATTTATGATCACTCATTTGATACGGGAATGCGTGTGAGTGCGTTATTGAAAGAGGTTCTGCCTGAATAATTTATGTCAAAACGAAAATCAGGGCTTAATATTCATGGAATTTTACTGCTAGATAAGCGGTTAGGTGTTTCATCGAATCGAGCCTTGCAAGAAGTACGGCGTTTATTTAATGCTAATAAAGCAGGACATACGGGCAGTTTAGATCCTTTAGCAACAGGCTTATTGCCTTTATGCTTTGGTGAGGCGACTAAGGTTTCGGCGTTAATGTTGGATGATAATAAACGTTATCAGGTGGATATTCAGCTTGGTGTTTTAACTAACACAGGTGATGCGGAAGGTAAAGTTATTGAAAACCAAGCTATTCCAAAACTTTCAAATCTGTTGTTAAATAATTGCTTACAGGCTTTTATGGGTGAAATTGAACAAGTTCCACCGATGTATTCTGCGTTAAAGTATCAAGGAAAAAAGTTGTATGAATTGGCTCGTGCAGGGATTACGATCGAACGCAAAGCTCGAAAAATAACTCTATTTGAGATAAAACTTTTAAATTGCACGCAAGAAATTTTGACACTAGAGGTTTTTTGTTCCAAAGGAACCTATATTCGCTCACTGGCTGAGGATATTGGATCTTATTTAAAGACCGTTGCTACTGTAAAAAACCTACGAAGGTTGCAGTCAGGACAGTTTTTGATCAAAAATAGCTACACGATTGAACAATTAACCGCAATGACACCAGAGGCCTTAGCTCATTGTCTTTTGGCGGTTGATACACCCCTCTCTTTTATTCCTCGGATTGAATTGTCAAAAGAACAAACTGCCGCTGTGCGTCAAGGACAAGCGGTTGAGACAAAATATTCCTCATTAGGTCAAGTTAGACTGTATAATCAGCACTATTTTTTAGGACTTGGGGTGTTATCTTCTAATGGCATACTTGCCCCTAAAAAAATATTTAACCTTTGATTTCTACGCCCTATTGTGGAAATTAACCCGTTATCATCAAATGATGATTTTTTTTACTATTTCTAATCGATAGGGATTAAAAATGCCTTTTACGACCGAACAAAAACAAGCTGTTATTGAAGAGTATCGTTTATCTGACACTGACACAGGGTCAGCTGAAGTTCAAGTGGCTTTATTAACCGCACATATTACACACTTGACTCCACACTTTGCGGCGCATAAAAAAGATAACCATTCACGTCGTGGTTTATTAAGAATGGTGAATCAACGTCGAAAAATGTTGGATTATTTAAAGAAAAAAGACGTTGAACGTTATCGTGCATTAATTGCGCGTTTGGGTCTTCGCAAATAACCAACCCCTAAAACGGCACGCTCAGTGCCGTTTTTTATTAGTTCTCTTAAAACTCAATTTTAAATAACCTTTACATAAGGAAGCCTTATAGTGAATCCTATCAGGAAAGAATTTCAATACGGTGATCAACTTGTTATCTTAGAAACAGGTGAAGTTGCTCGTCAAGCAGATGCTGCGGTCATGATTAATGTCGAAGGCACGGTGTTATTAGTCTCTGTTGTGAGTAAAAAAAAGGAAAAAGCAGGTGACTTTTTTCCATTGACTGTTAATTATCAAGAAAAAGCGTATGCGGCAGGAAAAATTCCTGGTGGTTTCTTCAAGCGTGAAGGTCGCCCAACGGAAAAAGAAACGCTCACCTCACGTTTAATTGATCGTCCTATTCGGCCGTTATTTCCAGAAGGTTATACCGACGAAGTGCAGATAATCATTACGGTTATGTCATTAAACCCTGAAGTTGATCCTGAAATACCCGCTCTTTTAGGCGCATCAGCTGCTCTTGCGGTGTCAGGGTTACCATTTAAAGGCCCTATTGGTGCGGCAACCATTGGTTATAAAGACGGTGAATATCTTTTAAATCCAACTATTACTGGCTTGGAAGACTCTCTATTAACACTTGTGGTTGCAGGCACTAGAGATGCTGTACTCATGGTGGAATCCGAAGCACAGCGTTTATCCGAAGAAGTGATGCTTGATGCGGTGTTATTTGGACATGAAAAAATGCAAATTACCATTGATGCAATTGATGAATTTGCAACAACGGTTGGACAAGCCCCTGAAGCGTGGGAAGCCCCCGCGATTGATAGTACTTTAGAAAACTTAATTATTACTGAAATTGAGAATAAAGTACAAGCGGCTTATAAAGTTGCTGAAAAATTAAGCCGTCAAGACGCTTTAAAAGAAATTCGGAATGCCATTGTTGAGCAATTAACGGCGGATGAGCAATACGAAGAAAAAGATATTCGTGATATTGTTGAACAGCTCGAAAAAAGAGTAGTTCGCGAATCTATTTTACAAGAAGGAAAACGTATTGATGGTCGTGATTTGGTGACAGTGCGTCCAATCAGCATTAAAACAGGCGTGTTACCTAGAACACATGGTTCAGCACTTTTTACTCGTGGTGAAACCCAAGCCATTGTCGTGGCAACCTTAGGAACCGCTCGTGATGCTCAAATTATTGATGCATTAGCGGGTGAATACAAAGACAACTTTATGTTGCATTATAATTTTCCGCCTTATTGTGTGGGTGAAACAGGTTTTGTTGGGTCTCCAAAACGTCGTGAAATTGGTCATGGTCGTTTAGCAAAACGCAGTGTACAAGCTGTTTTACCTGATATGGACGAATTTCCTTATGTGATTCGGGTGGTTTCTGAAATTACAGAATCCAATGGTTCTAGCTCAATGGCATCGGTATGTGGTAGTAGTTTAGCCTTAATGGATGCGGGTGTGCCATTACAAGCACCTGTTGCTGGTATTGCGATGGGCCTGATTAAAGAAGGCGATCAATTTGCGGTACTTTCAGACATCATGGGTGATGAGGATCATCTAGGTGATATGGACTTTAAAGTCGCAGGTTCTGAAGAGGGTATTACTGCCTTACAAATGGATATAAAAATTGATGGCATTACCGCTGAGATTATGAAATCTGCCTTAGAGCAAGCCAAAGGTGGGCGCTTACATATTTTAGGTGAAATGAACAAAGCATTATCAGCAACTCGTGATGAAATGTCTGATTATGCGCCGCGTATTATTACCTTTAAAATTGATCCAAGTAAAATCCGTGAAGTAATTGGTAAAGGCGGAGCAACGATTCGTGGTATTACTGAACAAACAGGTGCGAGTGTTGATTTAACCGATGAAGGCATCGTTAAAATTGCCTCCGTTGATAAAGCGGCAGGTGAGGAAGCAAAACGTATTATTGAAGAAATTACCGCTGAAGTTGAAGTAGGTAAAATCTATGAAGGGAAAGTAGCACGCTTAATGGATTTTGGTGCATTTGTAACCATTCTTCCTGGTAAGGATGGCTTAGTGCATATTTCACAAATTTCTGAAGAGCGCGTTGAAAAAGTCAGTGATAAATTAACCGAAGGTGAAATGGTTAAAGTTAAAGTATTAGAAATTGACCGTCAAGGTCGAGTCAGATTAAGTATGAAAGCGATTGAAAAAGATGATGAATAATTTTTAACATATCATAAATAAAGAAAGGGGTATAGCGATATACCCTTTTTTTATGCGATTATGTTTATTGGAAAATAAAAATCGCGGTTTAAAATCTATTTAATTTCAACGGTTAACATATAATTATCATTATTAGTTGCACGATATTCTGCTGAATACACTGTTGTTGTTATAAAAAATAGACTTACAATGGCTAATATTTTTATCATATTATTTCTCACAATTTCAATGTTAACGACTGAGTAATTTGTCACAAGAGTAGGTGCTTGATGTACGCCCAGTATTGGCATAAGCTATGAGAGAAAGTCCTCTTGTAGAAGCGTTTAACTTAGCGTACATTTGTAAGCGGAGTATAACGACTCGCCGAGGACTAGAAAAGACACTTTACTAAAAATAATGAAACGACCTTTAAAGTTTTACTTACCGCTATTAATGATACTGATTGCAATGGGGTTAGCGTCAAGAACCATTTCAAATCAATTACCAAATTGGTATGTGATGTATGCAGGGGATTTTTTATGGGCAATGTTAATCTTTTTCATGTATTGCCTTGTTTTTAATTTAAAAGCGAAAAAAGCCTTTATTATTTCAATCATAACGGTTTATTTAATTGAAATTTCACAGTTATTTCATCCACAATGGCTGGATTATTTACGTTCTATTAAACTTTTTTCACTGATATTAGGCTTTGCATTTTTATGGTCAGATATTGTGGCTTATACCTTTGGTCTTTTTTTTGCGGTCATTGTTGATAAATGGATGCCTAAATCTTAGGCTTTTTGACTGTGTGATTTATTGCGGGACCAATTTTTTTTACCTGAATTACTTTTGGGTTTACCACTGCCATTGGGGCGACGCTGTCCATCTCGATGCGCTACTTTTGCTTTTTTGGGTTTTTTAGGTCGATGCGGACGTAAATCTAATTTTGATTCAGGTAAAGAATGAACAGGTTCAAAACCATCTATTAATTGTCGAGTGAGCAAGGTTTTAATTAAGCGCTCAATGTCACGTAATTGTTTTGATTCATCGGCACAGACCAAAGAAACCGCTTCCCCTGTGGAACCTGCTCGCCCTGTCCGCCCAATTCGATGTACATAATCCTCGGGTACATTAGGCAAATCAAAATTTACGACATGAGGCAATTGATCAATGTCTAAACCACGAGCGGCAATATCGGTCGCGACCAATACTTGAGTGATGCCATTTTTAAAATCAGCAAGGGCTTTTGTGCGAGCGCTTTGACTTTTGTTACCATGAATTGCCGCGGTTTTAATGTTTGCTTTGTCTAAAAGACGGGCTAATTTATTGGCGCCATGTTTCGTACGACTAAACACTAATACCTGTGACCATTGATGTTCTTGAATTAAATGAATCAGTAAATCAGTTTTTTGCTTTTTATCAACAGGGTAAATCCATTGTTTGACGCTGTTGACGGTGGTTTCTTTTGGATTAATCGTAATTTCAACAGGGTTGTTAATTAATCCTTTCGCTAGTTGCTTAACCTCATTTGAAAAAGTGGCTGAAAATAAAAGGTTTTGTCGTTGTTTAGGTAAGAACCCCAATATTTTACGAATATCATGAATAAATCCCATGTCCAGCATTCGATCCGCTTCATCCAATACTAGGATTTCAAGTTGCTTAAATTTAACTGCATTTTGTTGATATAAATCCAATAAACGCCCTGGAGTAGCCACTAAAATATCAACGCCTTGTCGTAAACGCATCATTTGTGGGTTTATTTTTACCCCCCCAAAAACCACCGTGGAACGCAGCGGTAAATATTTTCCATATTGGTTAATACTGGTTTCAATTTGGGCAGCTAGTTCTCTGGTTGGCGTTAAAATTAATGCCCGTACTTGATTGGAATGCGCACGCTCCCCTGCTGAAAGGTGTTGTAATAAAGGGAGGGTAAAGCCTGCTGTTTTTCCTGTACCTGTTTGTGCGGCGGCCATAATATCGCGGCCTTGAAGGATAGGGGGAATAGCTTGAGATTGGATGGGGGTTGGTTGTTTATAGCCTTGTTCTTCAATGGCTTTTAGAATAAGGGGTGATAAATTTAGCTGGGTAAAACTCATGCAAGGGTTCTCATGGTATGAAAAAATGATAAGCCAGTGTAGGCTCAATAGGGTTTAATAGTGTGTTATAGCTCTAACTTAGGTTTCGTTTTCAGGACTAAATTTTAAAGAGCCAAAGGAAAGATAATTTTTAAAAATTTTATCCATAAAGTTGATTTGGTTGATTTTTAAATGCGCTTGTTTTTGCTCTTCTTTGCGTTGATTTTGCCAAATTAGAAGGTCATAGTAATTTCGAATATTTTCAACATAAACAACGGATTCACCACCTCGCGCTTTACCATATCGGGTTTGGCTGTGCCATGACTCTTCTGAAAGTTTGAGTAAAAATTTTCGAACATCAATCCATTTATTAGCATTTTCACCCTGTTTACGGGCGAGCCTTCGTGCGTCTTGTAAATGTCCTAGACCAATATTATAAGAGGCGAGGGCGAACCATGTTCGGTCAGGTTCTTTGATATCATCATCAAATTTTCCTAACCGTTGGTGAAAATATAACACGCCGCCATCAATACTTTGTTTTGGATCGGTTCGATTGGTGACACCTAAATCTTTTGCCGTTTCATTGGTTAACATCATAATGCCTTTTACGCCTGTCGGAGAGATGGCGGATGCTTCCCAATGTGATTCTTGATAGCCTATAGCCGCTAATAAACGCCAGTCTAAATTATATTTTTCTGCATTTTCGACAAAATAAGACTTATATTCTGGAAGTCGAGTATATTGGCGGCGATAAAATTTTAATTTATCCATGTAGGTAAGTTTTTCAGCATGACCATAATGACGTTCAATTAATTGTGCGAGGGTTCCATCTTTTTTAATACGCTGAAAAAACTCAGTGACTTCTTGGTACAAGCTGTTATCGTCAGATTGAGGGAGCGCCCACGCTAATGATTTAGGATCAGAAATATTAAAGGCAATATTTAATTCAGGATAAAATCGGCGCATGAGGATGACTTGGTTGGAATCAGCAACCGTATAATCAATCAGGCCATCACTGACTAAATCCAGTAATTGATTGGTATCAAGATTTTTATTACTGATCCAACTTAATTGAGGATGCGAGCTGTCTTGTAATTTTTTTAAGCTATCTGCATGACTGGTACCCGAGGTTACTTCTAAAATACCTGTGGTTAAATCGGTAATGGATTTAGGTTTTTTAGTGCTATAAATAATTTGTTCAGTAACGGTATGATAAGACGGTGCAAAACGAAGTGTTTTTTGACGTTTTTCAGTAATGGTAAGCCCTGATGCGGCAATATCAATGGTACCCTCACGCGTATTTTTAAGGATGGTTTCAAATTTATCAGGCACTTGAAAGGTAACTTTGACCCCTAATTGTTGGGCAAATAACATTACTAAGTCGTATTCTAAACCACTATGACTGCCATCAGGCAATGGGTAGTAGGTGGTTGGATCAACACGCGTTGCAACGTGTAAAATGCCTTCTTTTTTTATTTTTTCTAATTTAGAAGGTTGTGATAATAGATCGAAATTATCACAAGTAATTAAAGACAATGACCCTATTAAAACGATGAGGTAGTGCATCATTTTATAGTGTAAAAAATTAACGTAGCTGTTTGTACGCATTAATGAGCCCATTGGTTGAACTATCATGACTAGCAATGATTTTATCATTTTTTAGTTCAGGTAAAATAACTTTTGCCAGTACTTTCCCTAGTTCAACACCCATTTGATCAAAAGAATTAATGTTCCAGATGATGCCTTGGGTGAAAATTTTGTGCTCATAAAACGCAATTAACGAGCCTAAGGTTTTCGGGGTTAATTTTTTAAAAAGAAAACTATTCGATGGTTTATTGCCGACGCAAACTTTAGATGAAATTAATACTTTAGTTGCTTTCTTATTGTTTTGTAAGTCTTTTTCTACTTCGATCGCATTTTTTCCGTGCATTAGGGCTTCAGGTTGTGCGAGGAAATTAGAAATTAAAATATCGTGATGTTCAGGGAGATCATGATGACTTTGAGCAGGTGCTAAAAAATCGCAGGGAATGAGTTTAGTCCCTTGATGCATTAATTGATAAAAAGCATGTTGTCCATTCGTCCCTGGTTGCCCCCAAATAATAGGCCCTGTGCTGTAATCAACTTGATTTCCATCAAAATCGGTATTTTTACCATTACTTTCCATATCGCCTTGTTGGAAATAATCGGCAAAGAAATCGAGGTCTTGCGCGTAAGGCAGGATGACTTGGGTTTGTGCATCAAAAAAATTGTTATACCAAATACCCAATAAGGCCATGACTACGGGAATATTTTCTTCGAGTGGTGTGTTGTGAAAATGTTGATCGACTTCAAATGCGCCTTCTAAAAGGGCTTCAAAGTTATCCATACCAATGTAAAGGGCGATGGATAAGCCAATACTTGACCATAATGAATAACGCCCACCGACCCAATCCCAAAATTCAAACATATTGGCTTTATCAATACCAAAATCAGTCACATTTTCGGCGTGGGTAGAAATGGCAATGAAGTGTTTTTTAATGGCGGCCTTATCAGGGGCTTGCTGCATAAACCAATGTTTTGCAGAATTTGCATTGGTCATGGTTTCGAGAGTGCTAAATGTTTTAGATGCGATGATAAAGAGCGTTGTTTCGGGGTTTAGAGTAACGAGGGCATTAATGAGATGAGATTGATCGGCATTGGAAATGAAATGCGCTTTTAGGTTTGCTTGAGCGTATGGCGTTAATGCAGTAGAAACCATTTTAGGCCCTAAATCGGAGCCGCCAATTCCAATATTAACAATATCTGTAATTCTTTTACCACTATAACCTTTCCAGTTTCCTGAGTGGATGTCGTCACAGAAATGACGCATTTTTGATAAGGTGGCTTTTATTTTTGGCATCACGTCTTGATGATCGAAATAAACAGCACTGGAATCTCGTTTTCGTAAAGCGGTATGTAATACGGCTCGGGACTCCGTAGTATTGATGATTTCTCCTGAAAACATGGCATCCCGTTTTTCTTCTAATTTTACCGCTCTTGCAAGATCAAATAATAAGGGTAAAGTTTTATCGTTGATTAAATTTTTGGAATAATCAAACAGGATGTCATTGAAATGGAGTGAATAGTTATGAAAGCGTCTAGGGTCGGATGAAAATAATTTTCGAAGTGGAACGGGGACGATTTCTTGGTGATGAGCTTGAATGGCTTTCCATTCTGCGGAATTGAGTAAGGCGGACATTTTTTCCTCAAATAATTATAAATACTATGCAGTCTACGAAATGCAGGAAAGGATAGCAATAACTGTATTATTATGTTCTAATATAGATCGGTTTATTTAATCAAAAATTAAGTTTTTGGTCAATGCCGTGACCTTTATTTTTAAAGGGTATTATGCTACAGTCGGGTGTCTTTTGGGGACTTGCTAGAACGTTAATACATATTATCAGTCGCTAAAAATAACAATAAAATAATTACAATACTAAATAACTTTTTGGAAGGTATATATGAACAAAATAAAAATATTAAATAAATTTTTCTTCATTTTAGTGAGTTTGTTTTTTTCTTCTGCAGTATTTGCACATGGGGGTGCAGCAGGGACGGATACAGATCAATGTAAGTTTGAACTAGAGCCTGGGCATTGGATTCATTACACCGCTTATCAGCCAAAGTCCTATCCTGGCGAAGAGTTTTGCGGCAATATTCCAAGTGCAGATTCTATGATTCAATTGGTTTTTGATTATCAAGATATTCGTTATCGTAATATGAAGGTTTCTTTTGAAGTCACCAAAGAGCCAGAGGGTACTACTATCTTTAAGCAAGAACCAAAGCAACATAAATCGGGTACGGTTGTTTTAGGCTTAAAAGAAGGGGTTCCTGAAGCTGGAGATTACTTAATTCATATTACGTTAGAGCCTGCTACTGGCGAACGGTTAGATGCTCATATGGCATTTAGAGCAGGTGCTGGTCAGGCAACTACGCTGGGTGATATTCTTTTATATCTCTTGTTTCTTTTTGCTGGTATTTATGTGGCTTACTTATCACACGCTGGTTTTAAACAAAAAATTGATGATTTATTAGGTAAAGTGAAAGAATAATAAATAGTGATGATCAAGCGTTTAAAATTAAAAATTAAGGTAAAAAAATGCGAAAAAATCCTTTAATAAATTTTTTTGGAGTCGCAATGCTTGCCGCCCCACTTTTGACAGTGGCGACTACTGGTATCTTACCGAAATCGGTTGAAGTGGATGTGGGTAAAGTTGAAACCATTTGTGAGAATAAAAATCCTGAATGGCGAAAAGCGCAAAATATTGAAGGGGTAGCGATGCAGGAGTCTTTGCGTTGTGAACCTGATAATCCATCTGATATTGCGGCGCAAGTCAAAGGGACGAATAATATTTCAATGGAAACATTGATGAATTCAGGTTTTGCTGCTGATGCGATTATCAAAAAAAATGATATGGATGGTGATGGTGATCCTGATTTAATTATTATTAAATTGGAAGTGATTGAGTTAAATGGTCACTCACCTGATTTCGCAGGCGTTGTACCTACCTTTGATATTGCACCTGGTGTACAACCAGGAATGTGGGTTTTTGCGCCTAAAACACGAGGTATGTCAACCAGTAGTTTTGCAGGAATTGATGCGAACCCCTTATTAAGAGCGCCATCCCCTGTTATTCGGGTGGAACAAGGCGATACGGTTTGGATTCAATTAGAAAACAGTCATTATTTTCCGCATACCATTCATTTACATGGGGTAGATCATCCTTTTGTGGATAGTGCGGGTGAGGGGAATGATGGCGTTCCTGTCACCAGTGATAAATTTGTAATGCCTGGGCAAAGTAAGACTTATGAAATTCGCCCGCGTGCGACAGGAAGTTTTGTTTATCATTGTCATGTGCAAACGCATATTCATTTAGCGATGGGTTTGGTGGGCATGTTTGTGGTGGAAGAAAATCGACCTAATAACTGGGTGCAAACGTTTAATGTGGGGGCGGGACAAGTTCGCCATCCTTCTAAAGCAATTTTAGAGGATTATGACAGTGAATATGATTTACATTATCATGGCATGGATAAAGAATTACACAGCGTGATTCAAGAGTATAATGACCCACGTTTAATTGCCAAGAGAATGAATCGAGAGTATCGCAATGGTGATGCAACCGAAGATTATTTTACCCTCAATGGTCGCTCATTTCCTTATACTTTACGTGAATCGTTGGTGGTGACGGAGCCGAATAAAAACATTAAGCTTAGGATGTTTAATAGTACGGGGGAAACCTTGGCGATGCATACACACGGGCATAAGGCGACTATTACGCATTATGATGGCGTAGAACATAATCCGAGCGCCCAAATCATGCGCGATATTTATGATATTGCCCCTGCGCAACGTAATGATTTAAAAATTAGTACGGTTGATGATGGTTTGCACAGTTATGGCGAAGGTATTTGGATTTTTCACGATCATAGAGAAAAAGGGATTGCGACCGATGGTATGAACCCTGGTGGTAACATCAGCGCGATTGTGTATAAAAAATATTTGAATGAAATGGGCTTGCCAAAAACGGTAGGTGAAGGCGTGGGCGATGCGTTTACGAAAGCGTTTTATCAACGTAAAGTGCCTGTTTGGCAAAAAACAGATCCTTGGAATAGTTTGGGCGAAGTGGATGCGACAGGCTATAAAGCACCGCCACCGAGTACGGTTATCATAGAAAAAGGGCCTAAATCATTTTCTGAATTAACAGATTTGAATGAAGAAAATGGCTTTGTAAACCTTTTACTGGGAATCTTTGGTGGAATATTTATTTATGTCGTCGTTTTGAATCGTAAAAAAATACTTAATCAGCTTTCATCAATGAAGGGTGGAAAAAATGATAACTAAATTATTATCAATAGTAGGATTAGTGCTGGTAATGGCAAATCCTGTGATCGCAAAAACCTTTCAGGATCATAATTCCCTCATGGACCACGGTGATGGTCACATGATGGATATGGATGGCGGCATGATTATGGGAAATAATACCGAAAAGTTGCCTGGGGGCTGTGATGAAATTTCAGAAAGCAAAGAAATTACGGTGCATGCGGGTCATAAGTATGCGGAAAAATTTCCAGGGCGAATGTTTGCTTTTGACAAGCAAGAATATCATGTTAAACCGTGTACAAAATTAACCATTAATTTTATTAATGATGATGAAATTCGTCATCAATGGATGATGCATGGTCTACCTAAGTATTTATACCCTAAAGGTATGTTTCATTTAGAATTGACAGGGCCTGGTAAAATTTCAGGGACGTTAATTTTACCTTCGGGTGATAAAACCTATCTTGTGCATTGTGATATTGCGCAACATATGGAAAAAGGGATGAAATCACAGCTTATCGTTGGTAAGGGGAGTGGTACTTTACCAAGTATCCCTGGGATAAGTGCGTATGTTATCCAAGATGATTACAGTGATAGTATTCCTGCATTGCCAACGGTTGCTGAAAAAGCGCTCATGGATAAGAAGGCGGCAAGTGATAAGAAAAATGCAACACCGCAAAATGATTCGATGATCTCGGGTGTCATGATTATTGGTTTAGTCATTGGGGTGTTGTTAGCCTTATTTTTAACTAAAAAGTTTAAAGGAAAAACATTATCAGAAAGTGTTGCTTACAGCGTTGATGTTTTTGGTCGTATTGTGGCGCTTTTAGTGAAAGAAATAAAAGCCTTAATCGC